>CAYGMR010000274.1:0-8061 GCA_964350725.1 uncultured Ardenticatenaceae bacterium
AGCAATACAGTGCGACCAGAGCTGAACGGTATGGCTCATTGATGATAAACGGCAGTTAAGAAGATACATCAAGCCAAAAATCAGAAATCGCCAAAGGTCAACCTAGCCGCAAAGCGGCCTAAAATTCCTAACGGAATGGTGGCGAATACAATAAACCACCTTCGGTATACAGAGAATTCAAGCCACGCGGCAAGTTATAGGCTGTATCAGGACCGAGGTTGTTGTTATAGATCTCAGCATAATTACCAACTTGTTTAATAACCTGCACACAGAAGTCACTGTTCAAGCCCATTGCCTGAGCCAAGTCACCTTCTACACCCAAGAGATTAAGAACAACTGGATCATCGCTGCCCAAGAATTCGTCCACGTTTTCAGAGGTAATGCCCAGCTCTTCAGCCTGGATTGTACAGTTGACAGTCCACGAGACGATGTCGTTCCAATTGTTGTCGCCATGACGGGTCAGCGGTCCAAGCGGTTCTTTGGAC
This sequence comes from uncultured Ardenticatenaceae bacterium, assembly GCA_964350725.1. Lineage (GTDB taxonomy): Bacteria > Chloroflexota > Anaerolineae > Promineifilales > Promineifilaceae > JAACFF01. The sequence continues at coordinate 486 of CAYGMR010000274.1, forward strand.
ATAGTGGCATCCAAAATGATGTGATCATCAGGAGCAGCTAACTGAGTTTGAATGGCTACTAAACCAGATTTGTCTGTTGTCAAACCATCACAACGACCTTCGTCATAAGCTTGAGTAGTGGATGGATTGTCGGGGAAAACAACTGATTCAGCATTGATGCCCAATAGGCGGAAAACGTCTGCCAAGTTCTTTTCGGTTGTTGTACCGGCTTGCACACAAACGGTGCCGCCTTCAAGTCCTTCAAGATCGGTGATGCCGGAATCTTTACGCACCATCATGCCCTGACCATCATAGAAAGTAACCGGAGCGAAGTCAAAGCCCAAGGATGTATCGCGGCTGGTCGTCCAGGTTGTGTTACGAATGAGGACATCGGCCTCACCAGACTGCAACACCGGGAAACGCTCGGTTGCGGTTGTCGGGCGACCTTCCACGGCATCGGCATCACCCAAAGCGGCTGCGGCAACTGCACGACAGAAATCCCAGTCGAAACCACTAAAATTACCGGATTCATCTACAATACCGAACCCTGGCAGTGTACCGTTGTTGGCACAAACCAATTTCCCACGACCTTGTACTTCGGCCAATGTGTCGCCACCACCAGAAAATTCAACTGCTTCTGCTGGTGCAGCCGCATCAGCAGGAGCTGCTGCTTCGGCTTCTTCTAACATGGCTTTGGCTTCGGCCGCTTCAGCTTGTGCCGCTTCTAATTGACTTTGTAATTCTGCTACTTGCGCGTCAGCGCCTGAATCACTGCCACCACAAGCGACAAGGACCAATGCAGATAATGCTAAAACAACAATAAATAGAAAAAGTTTTTTGTTCATAATGATTTTGTTCTCCTCCAGAGTAACAATTTTAATTTAAAAATATTTGTCGGATAAAATTTTAGCATGACTATTATTCTTTCTTCGATTAAACCACCTCCATACGGTATTTAATAAAGTTTACCTTTTATATTCAGGCATTTTCACCTGTTTAAGAAACCACAGCTCAATCACTTTGGGATTTCCGAATAGTTTCTGTGGTTTACCTAAATACTCTGCAAAAATATTTTGTGTGACTGTACACTACATAAATAAAGCAATCTAACTGAAGGTTTCACCACTTTGTTATCATGCTTTTGGGGAATAGGCAGCCGCAAAACGGAATCGGTTTTTTGTGCTGAATGAAAACTGTACTGGTTTCGGTTGCCCATTTTGTTTATCAATTGGAGTTTGGCGAATTTTATATCTGTCAGGTTTTACCACAGTAGCATGTGGGCAAATTTGTTTACAATCCTGCAAGGTCTCCTCTGGTAAAATAAAAACGCCCGTGTCCAACTATTAAAAGTTATTAACTTGAATAATTGATACACACCTTTTGAGAGGTGTTTGAGCTAATTATTCAAATGTCTGATGTATTTGCAAATAATAGTTTGATCTTGATATTTCTCTGATATTTCACCCAAGTATAACGAGCCACTGAAATTCAGCAAGTTTTCGTAGATAAGTCGTGGAGGAGTAGCCTTTTTGCTGTCGGGTGATGTTGATATAATCCATCAGTTATGCTGAAAAATAAAAAGTTACGCGGACTAATTCAGGTCTTTTTGAGCCTGTTACTATTAAGTTTGCTCCTTTATCAAGTAGGTTTTGATGAGGTTGTTCAGACTTTTGCCAATATTCAATGGGGATGGTATGCGCTTGCATTCGGGTTGTTTTTGTTGAATGTGGTTATCCGTGCCTATCGTTGGTTTATTTTGTTGCATTCGCTGGATTCGCGACCACCTTTTTCTCGCTTATTGTATTTGTACTTTTTGGGTTTCTTTGCCAACAATTTCATTCCTTCTGGATTTGGCGGCGATGTTGTGAAGGTGGTTAATTTGCGGCAGCGTTACGGCCATGGCGCGGAAGCACTTAGTTCTGTTGTGATGGATCGTGCGACTGGACTGGTAGGCTCATCGATGATCGCGATGGTGGCACTTGCCTGGTATGCACTCAGCAACCAATCACAAAAGATTGCCTTGCCAACGACATTGTGGGCTGCTATCGCCTTGATTAGTATTGGTATTCCACTCGGTTTTATGATTATCCGTTGGTCTGATATACCGGGCTTCTTTAACAAGCACATTCCTGCAATAACCCGTTTGTCATTTTACGCGAAGTTAGAGCGCTTAATAGATACAGTAAGGCGTTATCCGTTCCCGGTTTTGATGCGATCTTTATTAATTAGCTTGCCGTTTACGATTAGTCTGATTTTTATTCAATACTTCATCGCCCGTGCTCTGAATGCTGATGTCCCGTTAAGTGTGTTCCCCTTATTTGTGCCGTTGATCGCGCTGCTTAATTTGCTACCAATCGCTTTTAATGGCTTAGGTGTACGCGAAGGGGTATATTTGTTTTTGTTTGTGCCCGTGGGTGTGCTGCCAGAAACGGCCGTTGCTATGTCTCTGGCCTTTTATTTCCTACGTGTGGCGACAGGCCTCATCGGCGGTCTGCTTTACGCGCTCAATAGCCTGCTCATTTTCATGCGTACTTCGCGTGCTGCAAAGTTATGATCTGTTTTATAAAAGGGATCAATAGGATGCGGATAAACGCGGATTTTTATGATTTTCGCAGATTTATGGGTAGCTGGCTGTATAATTGTTGAATTAAAGGTTGCCGAAAAATTACATCCAAAACACGAAGCGCAACTGCTCAACTATCTACAAGCCACAGAGATAGAAGGTGGTCTACTTGTAAACTTTGGACCCAAATTACAATTCAAACGAAAGGTTTACTCGAACAAACACAATAAATAACATAAATAATCGTGAGGAAAACAAGTACAAAACATATGAAGAAAAAATCCGCGCCCACCCCCCAAATCCGCGAAAACCTGCGTATGATTAACCCCTATTCACTATGAATCCGATTATCAAACGCAAAGTCGCCGTCTTTGGCCTAGACGGCATTACATTTGACCTACTGCAACCCTGGCTCGATGAAGGGCGGCTGCCCAATCTAGCCCGTCTTCTCGACACGGGTGGTGGTGGACGTTTACGCTCGACCATTCCGCCGGTTTCGGCTTCAGCCTGGGCTTCTTTTTCAACTGGCAGTAATCCCGGGCAACATGGTCTAGTTGATTTCACTTACCCTGCGCCGGATGGGTATCAAATTAATATCACAAACGGCCGTACTCGTGCCGTCCCAGCGCTTTGGGAATTGGTGAATGCGGCTGGTGGCGAATGTGGCGTTGTCAGTATGCCCATGACCTACCCACCGCAGCCACTTGACGGCTTTATGGTCTGTTCCTTCCTCACCCCCAGCGCGGATAGTCAATACACCTATCCGCCTGAACTGCAAAGAGAAATCACAGAAACCTGCGGCGCATTTCCGTTGCACATGTCTGAAAAAGGACGTGGCAAAAATCCGTCCGTGTTTGTGCAAGCAGTCAAAAAAATGGAAATAGATCGTGCCAAAACAGTGAAGCATTTACTGCAAAACAAACCGTGGGACTTATTCCTCTATGTTTTTGAAACCACCGACAATTTGCAGCATGAGGTATGGCATTTGCTGGACGAATCGCATCCACTTTACGATGCCGACATGGCAGAAAAAGTTCTGCCCGACATTCTCGATTATTACGAAACCGTCGATCGTCTCCTGGGTGAAATGTTAGCGCTGTTACCGGAAGATGTATTGGTTGTTATCTTATCTGACCATGGATTTGGCCCCTTCCATAAATTTTTCCACATCAATAATTGGTTAGCTGAAAATGGCTGGTTGAAATTCAAGCGGTCGCCGCTGAGTTTACTCAAACGTGCCGCTTTCAAAATGGGTGTCACCCCAATCAATGCTTTGAAATGGGTCACGCGCCTACGTTTGGGCGGTATGCGCAAAAATGTAAAGCGTGGACGTGGCGGCGGTATGCTGCGGCGTTTGTTCCTCTCTTTTAACGATGTCGATTGGGCACGTACAAAGGCGTTTTCGGTAGGTAATTTTGGGCAAGTCTATTTGAATGTGGCAGGGAAACGGCCGTTAGGCACAGTCACTCCCGCAGAATACGACCCACTCCGTGACGAAATCGCCGCCGCCGCCAAAAAGTTCCGCGATCCCGAGGATGGCAGTCAAGTCGTCCCCACTGTCTACAAACGGGAAGAGGTTTTCCACGGCATCAGCAGTGACCAACTGCCTGATTTAGTTTTACACACAGATCGCGCCAAATATGTTTCCTTCGGTCATGCTGATTTCGGTTCCAACAAACTCGTCGAACCCAGCACAGGACAAACGGGTCATCATCACATGGTCGGCGTTGTTGGTCTCAACGGACCATATGTCGCCGCCCATACAGTCTTGCCTGAAGCCAGTTTGCTTGATTTAGCGCCAACAATTTTGCACTACATGGGTCTTTCTGTACCCACTTATATGGACGGTAAAGTGCTTACGGCAGCCTTCACACCCGAATTTAATGCTGCCAATCCAATCAAAGAAGTTGACATCGATCTAACAAGTAGTGGCCAATCCGGTGGTGTCAGTGATGAAGAAGAAGCACTTGTGATGGAAAAATTACGCGATTTGGGTTACGTTGCCTAAACATACGATATGTTATAATTCAAATACATGGTATTCAATACGAAGTTAACAAGAAGGAAAAGTAATGCCAGTTGTATTACGAGTGAATGGTTATCGATTCTGGTTTTATTCCGCAGACTTAAGTGAACCACCACATGTACACGTTGGAAAAAGCGGAAATGAGGCCAAATTTTGGCTCTCACCGATTCGAGTGTCGCGAAAGGGACGATTTCGAAATCATGAGCTAAATGAGATCGAACGCATATTGGATAACTATCAAGATGATATTCTTGATTTTTGGTTTCAGGAGCAACAGAAACGTGGAAACAGTTAAAATAAAAGTTCAAACACAGAATGAATACACATCCTTAGTTCCAATTGTCGTACCTGATCTTGACGAAGTACGTGAATTTGCCTTTGAACTACACCAAAAAAATAAAACCTGGCTTGGAGAAGCGTTTGGTTGGTCAGCAGAATACAATGCAGAACGTGCTCAACCGCCATTGGATTCCAATATGACATTTACACCCGCAGATTTTTGTATAGGCGAGAGTGGCATCTGGTTTTTCTCAATGATGTGGGAGGATGGCAAAGATTCTGCACCAGTTGAGTTCCTTGATGATCGAAATGTTGTGAAAGTTTAGAAGAACTAAATCAAACTCACGCAAAACTATAGTAACCAGAATTTGTATGCATTATTTTTTTACGCCGGCTGTCAACATCCGGGAAGGGCAGGTGTTCTTTTCCAAAGAACAGAGCCATCAACTAAGGCATGTTTTGCGGATGCAGCCGGGGCAAGCTGTTGTTGTTTTTGACGAAACGGCCGTTGAATATCAAGTCACTTTAACCTCAATCACGCCCCAGCAGGTAATTGGTGAAATTCGGTCGCAACGGCCGTCGCCCAACGAACCCAGGACCCACATCACCCTCTTCCAAAGTTTGCTCAATCGCGATAAGTTCGAATGGGTGTTGCAAAAAGGGACTGAAATTGGCATCACCCATTTTGTGCCGGTTGTGACCCAGCGCAGTCTGGTACAAGACACACGCATCAAAGCCAACAAACTAACCCGCTGGCAAAAAATCATCACCGAAGCGGCCGAACAAGCGCACCGTGGCCGTGTGCCGCAGTTGGCAAAGCCTAGCAGTTGGCACACAACTTTGGACCAAACATCTGCGTTTGATTTGGTTTTAGTGGCGCATGTGGGGGCACAACGGCCGTTGCAAACCATACTCAACGCCCAGCCCCAACAACCCAAATCAATCGCCCTTTTCATCGGCCCCGAAGGCGGTTTCAGCGACAATGAAGTGGTTCAAGCACAAAATGCGGGCGCACAAATTTTTTCCATCGGCCCGCGTGTTTTACGCACAGAAACGGCCGCCACCGTCGCAGCCGCACTCATCCTTTACGAATTAGGGGACATGCTTTGAATCCGACCAAACCAACGAGCCAACAGAATTCAGAAATTCGTGAAATCGCAGAAGAATTACGCGCGATCGCCGGCTTTGGGTTGAATTTTGCACAAAACCCACACGATACTGAACGTTATCAAGCTGTGTTAGCGGCGAGTGCGCGGCTGCTTGGATTGGTAAACGGCCGTTCCCCTGACGACCTCCTGACCCAGTACCAACAACACAACTTCCAGCTCGCTGCCCAACCTAGCGGTGAAGCCATTGTCATGCGGGATAACAAAATCCTGTTGGTCAAACGCAGCGATGATGGTTTATGGGCCATGCCGGGCGGCATCACCGACCCAGGCGAAACGTTGGCAGAAACGGCCGTACGCGAACTACAAGAAGAAACCGGCATCGACGGCAATGCCGTCCAACTAATGGGCATTTTTGATTCGCGCCACTGGCACAGCGCCAAGAAAATCCACTTTTACCACGCCGTCTTCCTGATTGATGCCCCAGATAAAACATCGCATCCCAGTAACGAAGTCCTTGACGCCGGCTATTTCGCAGCGAACAAATTACCCCCTTTATCGCCCGGCCACCATTTACGCGTGCCTTTCGTATTGCGCCAATTAGGCGGCGTAGAACCTATTCCATATTTCGACTAAGCTAGTTTCCGTAGATTTTTCTTTTTAATCTGAGGAATTTGTGTTAATCTGTAGATTATTGCAAACAGTAAAAATTCCCGTTTACAATTTGCCATTTCCGGTTTACCATTCATCTTGCTATGAAAATTAATGCTGAAACTCAACTCATCGGTTTGCTTGGCTGGCCGATTTCACACAGTTTGAGCCCCCAAATGCATAACGCGGCGGCTCAAGATTTAGGGCTAAACTGGGTTTATCTGCCCCTGCCCGTACGACCCAAAAATGTAGCAACGGCCGTTGCCGGACTCGCCGCGCTTGGTTTTCGCGGTGTAAACGTGACAGTGCCACACAAACAAACTGTCATGCCGCATTTGGACGAAATCACAGAAGGCGCACAAGCCATTGGCGCTGTGAATACGATCAAAGTAGGCGCCGACGGACAATTGACCGGATATAACACCGACTGGTCGGGCTTTATGGCGGATCTGGTCGCTTTGGATATTGATGTCAACGGCCGTGATTGTATTGTTTTGGGCGCAGGCGGCTCGGCACGTGCTGTCGCTTTTGGCCTGGCACGCGCCGGTGGACAAGTCCAGATTTTGGCACGTAAACTTGACCAGGCGATTGATCTGGTATCAGATTTGGTTCCTTTCATTGATGATGCGGCTTTGATGGCACGGCCGTTGCAAGCCCTAAAAACAGTTGTTGCATCCACAAAAAAACCGCTAATCATCAACACCACGCCAGTAGGGATGCAAAACTCACCGCATGTTTCCGTGTGGCCAGATGACCTCCCCTTCCCTGAGGGGACATTTGTTTATGACTTGATTTACAATCCACCCGTCACCCGTTTTTTGCAGCAAGCTAAAACCGCTAACGTGCCCACCCAAAATGGATTAGCCCTTTTACTACGACAAGGCGCCGAATCTTTTGAAATCTGGACAGGACAGACACCCGACTTAAGTGTGATGGAACAAGCTATCGCGGGTGCCAGCTAATGCACGGCAT
>CAYGMR010000275.1:0-4473 GCA_964350725.1 uncultured Ardenticatenaceae bacterium
GGAGACACGGCCGGAGCACCTGAATAGTTATGATAGATTTTCAAAGCAGGAGTTTTCCAGGATTCATTGTTCCTTGCGGATCAAAGCGCTTCACGACATCGCCTAGCACTGCCATGCCTAGTACACCTTTTTCGGCTTGCAGGTAGGGGGCGTGATCACTGCCGACGCCGTGTTGATGGCTGATGGTGCCGCCGTGATTGACGATGGCTTGACTGGCGGCGGTCTTGAGAATTTGCCAGCGGCGCAGGTTTTCTTCTGGGTCAGTGGCAAGGCGGTAGAGGTAGGTGGTGTAGATGCTGGCGCCTTGTGGATACATGTGGGAGAGATGTGTGAAAACATGCACACGTTCATCAATGGCGGTCAGGCCATCATGTAAAGCGGTTTCAATGGCGGCGAGCGTGGTATCGATTTTGCTCCAGGAAACGGCCGTTTCTAATGTATCAATTGCATATCCCTTTTCCCATAATGTGTTGCGCAAATAAGGGGTGCGGAAGCGGCCTTTATGCCACTGTTTGCCAAATTGTTTGCCGACATGGATGCCACGATTATCGCTGCAGATGTCGAGGGCACGTTTGCGCGTTGTTTTGACCAGCGCTTCATCACCACTGAAGCCCAGCAATAACATACATTTTTCAGCACGTACATTTCGCAAGGATAAATATTGATCTAAGATGTTGAGTAGGCGCTCGTGTCCGGCTAATGCGAGTGTGGTTTCGGTTTCAACGGCCGTACTCATGCGCAGCATCGAACAAGGCAAACCCGCTTGCACGATTTGACGGACGGCCGTTTTGCCGCTGTCAAAATCAGGGAAGAAAACGGCATGGAAATCTTCGGCTTGTGGCAAAGGTGAAACACGCACAGTGGCTGCTGTGACGATACCCATGCGCCCTTCAGACCCGAGGATCATTTGATGGATGGAAGGTCCTGCCGCTGAAGCAGGCAAATTCGGTAAGATGAGTCTGCCTGCCGGACTGATGATTGTGCCGCCAGCGAAAAGATTTTCGATACGGCCGTAGTGCAGAGATTGTTGTCCGCTGGAACGGGTCACAATCCAGCCACCTAACGTCGAAAACTCAAATGATTGTGGAAAATGACCCAACGTAAAGCCGCGTGCGCGCAATTGAGCTTCTAGTTCTGGCCCGGAAACACCCGCGCCAAATGTGGCCAGTTGGCTTGCTTGGTCGAATGCTTGTAACTGGTTGAGACGACGCATGTCCATGGTGAGCACCGGTGCATCACCTGGTTGCGGATTGATGTGGCCGACTACCGACGTGCCGCCGCCATATGGAATCAATTTTGCGCCCACGTCTGCTGCATAGTCCAACAGCGTTTGGACTTCGGCAGCATCTTGCGGGTAGGCGACGCCATCGGGGAATACCGGAATACGGCCGCTGCGTAAGGCGATCCAATCAGGCAAGCTTTGGCCGCGTGCATGGCATAAACGTTCTTCAGCGGCTGTGCTGACAAGCGGATGTGCTGGCAGTCGTGAAGCGGGGATGGCCTTTAATACACTCTCTTTTTGGGCTGCCTGTGGTGGCTTACTTGCGCCCACCAATGTCTTCAAAAACGGTTCAGCTTTTGCGGGTAAGGGGTAAATAACACTGGTGTCACCCCATCCATTCCATCTGCGCATTTTTCTATTCCTTCAAATTGTTTAAGCGGGTTGGCTCGCTTTCTTGCCAAATACGTAGGCTCTCGCGCATGGCTGCTTGGCTAATTGTTTCGGCGGCTTGAGCATCGTGGTTGCTAACGGCCGTTGCCAACTCAGCATAAAATACTTTAGACTTAGCGCGCCCCTCTGGCGATAGAAAATAAATCTCCGCCAATTGTTCATAAAAATCGGCAAAACCATTCAGAATTAATACATAGATTGGGTTTTGTGAAGCAAGCGTCAAACATCTATGTAGCTTCCAATCGAACGCAGCCATTGCAGATGGAGAATCTTCCAAAAGTGCATGGGTATAAAGTAAGGGTTGAATTGATTGTGGTGCATGGGTAACGGCCGCTCGTGTATAAGCTGGTGCCAGATTCAGGCGTACTTCCAGCAAGTTGGTTACAAAGTTGAGTGGTAGTTGATCGCTGTGCTGCACCAATGTGCTGAGTACATTTAAGCCGCCATCTTGCAAATAATCATTGACAATAGTCGGTTTTCCCTGCTGTACGGTCAGCCAGCCATCGCGTGCTAAGCGCTGGAGTGCCTCGCGTAAGGTCGGTCGCGTGACACCTAATTGCACAGCCAATGATCGTTCACCTGGTAACGTGCTGCCGCTCGGAAACGTGTCATCTAAAATCGCGTTGACGAGGGCGGTTTCGGCATGGGTATTGGGGCGCGGTGGGGCTGTCCATTGATTTAACATAATTATCCAAGTTTGTGTTTAATGTTATTCTGGTAAGTGGTCTTACCAGTAAGGATAATTATGCTAGATATTGTCAAAAATGTCAAGCGTATAAGTCTAAATCAGAGAGTTTCTTTTGAATTCTAGTTGATTTGTAAGCTGAAATGGAAGAGGATGAAGTAAAAATAGTTAAGCGCAATGTATTTTTCAGCAAGGCCGTTCATGATTTTTATATGTCTAGCTGTAGCCTGAGCTTGTCGAAGGGGGAGGCGATCAAGTGTGGCAGTAATTTCTATGAATGACCTGAAGTGAATTTTTGTTGAAACAAAATACGGTGAGAGTAGGGTGATAAGTAAGCGATGAAAAATATTTTGAAAATATGTTTACTAATATTGACGGTTTGGCCAATTATCTATATTGGGATATTCGCCAAGATCGTTTTTGATATGATGGTACATGGAGGATTCAATAACTCTTTGTATATGTTCCACGCTGGAACAATCTTGCTCTCATTTGTCTTGTTAATTTTTTATGGAGTTGACCTTTATCGTAATGAAAAGATCAACGGGAATCCCAAAATGTTATGGTTATTAGGGTTTATTTTTTTGAGTTCATTTGTGATGATTGTTTATTGGATAAAATTCATCTGGCATGATAAATGAGTATGAATACGGCCGTTTCCCGCACACGTTTCAGCGCCGCCTTAGATGCGACATTTAATATGGAAATGGAACGGTTCTCGTAAGATAAAGCGGCAACCTATCATGTGCGCAAATAGGAAGCCCCATTTACATCTATGATCGCGCCGGTCATAAATTGTGCGCCTTCGGAGGCCAAAAACAGAGCGGCATAAGCGACTTCGTCTGGGGTCGCGACACGCCCCAAGGGACTTTGATTGCGGATACCCTCACCGGCTGGGCCAGCCAAAAAATCGTGAGCCATATCTGTTTCGACAAAGCCAGGTGCAACCACGCCTACAAAAATATTGAATGGTGCCAGATACTTAGCCAATGATTGACTCATTGCATTCAGCCCGGCTTTGCTAGCGCCATAGGCGGGGCTGGTTGGTTCGCCACGGAAGGCACCACGCGACGAAATATTGACAATACGGCCGTTTCCTTGTTTGATCATCTGCTGGCCAGCGCAATAACAGGCATTGGCGGCACCGATCAAATTTGTATCTAGAACACGCTGCCAACTGGCTTGCCAAGCAGCGTAGCTAGTATCAGCTAGAGGATGGTCTTCATAAATGCCGGCATTGTTGATCAGGATGTCGAGGCGCTTGGTTTGTGTAACGGCCGTTGTCACCATCAATTCAACTGCCTCAGCATCCTTCAAATCAGCTTGCACAATCAGATGTCCTTCCCCTTGCAAAAGCGACACCGTCGCCTCTGCTGCCGCTCGATCCGCATTAAAATGCACAATTACACGCGCCCCTTGCTCTGCAAATTGACGCGCAATTGCACGCCCAATCCCACGTGATGCCCCTGTCACTAATACAACTTTCCCATCAAAACGCATCATCTCTGTGTTCTCCTTATCTCGGTTTACTCTGCTTTTTGCCATGAAATCCACGCTTTAATTCTTGTGGTTTAGATTTTAATCACTGCAATGGGCTCAATCTCAATTAAAAAGCCTTCATTTGCCAATGCTTGTACGCCAATCCAGGTTGTTGTCGGTGGATGTTCGCCTGGGAAAAAGGCACGCAGCCCCTCACTCACTGCCTGGCTCTCAGATAGTTTCTCTGCCACGATATAAATACGCATTGAGACAATATCAGCCAATGTGCCGCCGGCGGCTTGCACGGCCGTTTCCACATTTTTTAAGGATTGCCACACCTGTTGGCGCAAATCACCTGACCCGACAATCTCTTGTTTTGCATCCCAGGCAACCTGTCCAGAAAAATAAACGGTTTTGCCGCCTGTGGTCGCCACAATTTGTGAGAATCCATATTGACGACTCGGAAATAGGTCTGGTGGGTTAAGTGTCTCTTTTTGCATTGAGTTTATACTCCGTCTTATTTATAAATCCGCAACGAATTAACGCGAATTTGCTCGAATTGAGCAAACCAAACGCTCCTAACCTGGATAAACCAAAAAGGATTCTGACACGAATATAATTAGTGTAATTCGTGAAA
>CAYGMR010000275.1:4483-6957 GCA_964350725.1 uncultured Ardenticatenaceae bacterium
CTGGTGGATTAAGTGTCTCTTTTTGCATCGAGTTTATACTCCGTTTTGTTGTAGATTTGCAGCGAATTCACGCGAATTGGGCAAACCAAACTTCGCTGGCAAGCGCCTACGTTTTTCCCAAGGCGATGCTTGGTAAAAAGATATAAACGCGGACAGAAAAGAATGCAAACAAAAAATTATCGAATTCCTTTCCGTCTGTGTTTATAAAGTAACCCGCCATATTTTCCATCGACAACTTTTTGTCGATGTTGGCGCGTAAGCGCCTAGGCCGCAATATAAAATCCGTGATAATCTGAGAAAAGCCGTGGCAAAAACCCTTTACGGCCGTAACGCCTGCCCAGAGTCCGCATCAAGCATCAACCCAGACACATCCACGACTTCAAAATCGGCCCCAGTGACCACATCCAGTTCGTGCAACATCTCATTATCCCATCTTTCATCGGGAACACCTGAAATAAACCAGGGCGAGCCATTGTCAGCCAAGATCATGCCATACGTCTTTAGTCCCTGCAAAATAACTTGAACTTCTGGTGAAAATCCAGAGACATCAAATTCAGAACGTAATCTCAGCCGCAAGCCCATTGGCGGGTAATTTTCTCCTGCTAAATCAGAGGCATCGTGGCGGGCTGGCCAGATGTGGGCAGCTTGCGTTTCAGGCACTGTGAAGCGAATCGCGTGGCGAATTTCGCCGCTGGCAACTTCATCATAACGAACTAAACCGGGCAAAATCGGTAAACCGGCCGCATCTGCTGAAGTCCAGCCATCAGGGCGTAATGTGTGGCTGTTGAGATCAAAGATGGCACCCGCAGCGGCTGTCCAACTGCCATCTGGCTGGGGGAAGGCATAAAATAATTCGTATAGCAAACAGTTGTCCCGTTCCAGAATGATCACATGACGGTCGCCATCAGAATCTGCGCCACCTTCGATTGGGGCATCAGGCGGGATTGGATAGGGGCCAGGGTTGCTTTCATCAGGCCAGGTAAAGCTGACGCCAACGGCCGTTTGTTCCGCGCCGACATCAATAAAAGGAATGCCAATGGGGCTGTTGGAATCTGGCGGCCACACTCCGGAGCCAAAATCTGCATGTAAGCCATCATCCGCGCCAATTGTGTCAATATAGATTGCCGAATTGGGATGTACGGGCAAGCTGTCGATGGGTGTGTTCCAAACGTTGTCGCTGGGAAAGATGTCACAGCCGGCGATGTTAGGCGGGAGGGTTGTTGTTGTTGTTGTTGTTTGGATGATTGAGGGTAGAAAGGTTTCATTGTCAGCGGTTAATTGTTGAGAAACGGCCGTTTCTAAATCATCACCACCACAGCCTAAGCCAACGATGACGCCCAATAAAACCGAAAATAATAAGAGCAGCTTAGATTGGTTATTTCGCATAGACCTTGCATCGGATGCATGTTATTTGAAACAAGCATTGTCGTACTACCGGTGGTATGGTCAGGAGACACGGCCACGAGCGATCCATCCTTAGGCCACTTCTTCTTTAGCTATTTCGGGCCACATGAGATAAGAACTAACGAAAAAGCAAACAGCGCCCAATAAGGTCGTAAGCGTCGCCCAAAAGAAGAGATTGTTGCCTATCGGATTAGGCCGAGAAAAGGCGGTAAAAGCGGAGATCATAAAGAAGACACAGCCCATAAAGTTGCTGACCACAATCCACCAAGCAATGTTTTTTAGCTGCCAACACCAAAAATGATGACAAAACTCCAGCACCCCAGCCGTACCAGCAACGAGAAAGAGAACGGAGCCAATAGAGTTGGGAATCCAGGTAAGAATGTCATAGGCGTACCATTGGAGGGTAAAAAAGCCCATAAAGGTCAAGACGTTAAAGAACAACGTCCCGATAAACAGGGGAAAAGTCGCCCAGAAATCAATGCGGTACGGCTGCCAGGCAAAGAAATGCCGTTTTTTTGTGGAGGAGACACGGCCGTTTTCATCCAACGCATCTGGTGCATTGATGGACTGATAATATGAACAATATCCGGCCGACGTAAAAAAGATTGACCCTGTAAAATAGATCAAGTCTATCAAAAAGCTGTCAGGATTACCGGCTAACAGCAGGGCGCTGGCAAAGAAAAAGTGCCAGGAGCCGATCATAAATAGCACCGCGATCCACCAATTTAAAACACGCGGACGCCAAATTAATAAAGACGGCCGTTTCTTCATATCTGCCTTGCCTAATGGACCAAAATGCTTACGATGCCGCCGTGAGGTACGCACATCTATTATCCCATCTGGCAGCCGCTGCGTGATCTTGGTGATAAAGGGGCCTACGTGCTCCGAGTCAACATGTTCCCATTCATCAGGAAAATGAATATAACCGTGTTTTATCGTTGTTGTCATAATATTTTAACCTTCTGGTTTTGTGGTAAGCCAGCCCGGCATCCTTAAATCCCAACGAATAGCCGCTGCCCGTAAGCCAAATATAATAATCACAGCCACCAGCCACGACAAGGCAAAGGATG
>CAYGMR010000275.1:6967-8031 GCA_964350725.1 uncultured Ardenticatenaceae bacterium
TAATGGCAATCAATGGTGCATAACAAATACCCAACACTTTACCAATCGCCTCAATTCTATAAAGAGCCACACCAACTGCATCCAGATACAGCAATAATTTCTGTGCGCGAAAAAATGCGCGGTAGACAAAAAAGGCGATGAAAGCTGCCCCTAAAGCGACATAAACATAGATCAACTCAGTGATCCAAAAAACGTCTGTATTGAGCATCATGTCGCGGATGGTGCCCCCGCCAAGCGCCGTTACCACCCCAAATACTATCAAACTAAGGATATCTGCATCCTTTCGCAAACCAGCCAAGACACCTGACACCGCAAAAACGGCAACGGCCGTTAACGAAACGAGTTCACCAAATTCATTCATGCGTTGCGAATAATCCTTACAGAATAAAAAAGCATATAGGGCTTACGTAAAGACACCCTATATGCTTCGTAACCTTCAATGTTTAAAGCTTTAATGTTTAAAGCTGCCGCTTTCTTCCTCGGTTAAAGGTGTTGTCGCTGGATGAACACCAAAGTGGTCGATGGCATCGCGGTAATCATTCAACAGCAAACTGGCCAAATCACGGCTGAACCCATGTTTGACTAAGATGCGTTGAATCGCCAGGTCTTCACGATGCGGTGGCAAGGTATAAGCCGGAACCAGCCAACCACGAGTACGCAGCCTGTCTGCCAGGTCAAATAAGTTGAAACTGTGTTCTTCATCTTCTTTGAGTTTCCAAGCAAGCGCCGGAATGCCGCCACGGCCGTCGTAGATAATCTCAAACGGCCCCATCTTGGCGATCTCATCTGCCAGGTATTGGGCTGTTTCATAACAGGCTGTGTGGATCTTACGGTATCCTTCTTTACCCAGGCGCAAGAAGTTGTAATACTGCGCCACGATCTGGCCGCCAGGACGGGAGAAATTGAGGGCAAACGTAGGCATGTTGCCGCCCAAATAATTGACATAAAAAATCAGGTCTTCAGGCAAATCTTCTTTGTCGCGCCACACAACCCAGCCCACACCCAAAGGAGCCAAACCAAACTTATGCCCCGATGTATTGATTGATTTCACTCGCTCCAGACGG
>CAYGMR010000276.1:0-1606 GCA_964350725.1 uncultured Ardenticatenaceae bacterium
TTGCAAGTAAAAGCCAATGTTCAGCCTATGATTGTGAATTTGTGGTTTTGGCTCAGGATTTTGGCGTGCCGTTGGTAACGGCCGATAAAAAAGTGTTGAGGGAGTTTCCCGATGTGGCTATGTCACCAACCCAATTTGTAGCATAAAGATGTGGGGTAAGTTTATAAACTTGCCCCATGCAGTCCGAGGAGGAACGATGATAGATATTGAAAAAGCAAATGAAACGGCCGTTAACCGTATGATGAGCGCCCGACCGATACTAAAAACCGTCGCCACCGCGCGCGATGTGATTCCCGGGATGCGGGATAGGCTGCTCTTGCACGCAGGCCCGCCGATTACCTGGCAGCGTGCCTCTGGTCCCATGAAAGGAGCCATTATCGGTGGTATATTGTTTGAAGGCTGGGCGCGTGATGAAGGCAGTGCCATCGAATTGGCCGAAACCGGTGCGATTGATTTGGAACCCTGTCACGAACATAATGCCGTTGGCCCCATGGCGGGTATCACCTCTCCATCCATGAAAGTATATGTTGTTGAAAACGTCACCCACGGCAATATGGCCTACTCCAATCTCAACGAAGGCTATGGCAAAGTGCTGCGTTATGGTGCGTATAGCAGCGAAGTCCTCGAAAAACTGCGCTGGATGAATGATGTGATGGGGCCGGTATTGGCCGAAGCGTTGGCTTCGAGCGATGGCCTCGATATGCGTGCGTTGTTGGCAGAATCGCTGCATATGGGAGACGAAGGCCACAATCGTAATAAAGCCGGTTCAATTATGTTCACGACCAAACTTGCGCCTCATATCGTCAAAACAGACGCCAGTGATGCTGTGAAAGCGGAAATATTGCAGTTCATGGGTGATAATGCCCTTACCGTCTTGAATCCTGTGATGGCAGCATGTAAAGCAATGGCTGATGCTGGCCATGGTGTTGAAAGCAGCACGATCATGACCGTCATGGCACGCAATGGCACCGATTTGGGCATTCGTGTCAGTGGCCTGGGTGACCAATGGTTTACCGGCCCCGTGGGACAACCAGATGGCCTCTACTTCCCCGGCTTCACCGCCGACGATGCCAGTGGTGACATTGGCGACAGCACCATCACAGAAACGGCTGGCATTGGTGCCTTCGCGATGGCTTCTGCGCCTGCCATTGTCACCTTCATCAGCGGCACACCCGAAATGGCGATCAATACCACCCTGAAAATGTATGAAATTGCAACGGCCGAACACAGTGCCTTCTCAATTCCCGCCTTAGGTTTTCGCGGTACGCCGGTAGGAGTCGATATCCGCAAAGTAATTGAATTAGGCATTCGTCCACAAATCAACACAGGCATTGCCCATCGTGAGCCCGGTATTGGCCAAGTCGGTGCGGGCCTCGTTTTGCCGCCAATGAATGTCTTTGAAGATGCGTTAATGGCTTACGCACAAAAATATCTATCTTAATGCCACCGAATGAATTCGGCGTCTGCTAAGGAAAACACGTTGAAACGTGTTTGTTGTCTATAGTACATGTTTCAACATGTTTGATTTTGTGGCCTGTGAATTCATTCACAGTTTTAAGGAGCAAACATGGAACGCCAAGCAGTGATTAATTTACTAAAAGATGCC
>CAYGMR010000276.1:1706-8016 GCA_964350725.1 uncultured Ardenticatenaceae bacterium
GTGGAGAACAAGGAATTTGGCTTTTTGCTGCGTCACCCGGGCCCTTCACCTGAATTTTTCCAATGGGCGTTGGATATGAAGCTCAAGTTGATTGGTGTGGATTGTGGCTGCGCCGAACATCCGATGAACACCAATTTGCGCACGATGCATGCACGCGAATTTGAGAAAGCCGAGGCCAAACTGCAAGAAACCCATGGTAAATCCTGGGATGAGATGTTTCCACCAGAACCCTATTACGAGATGACCCATATCACGATGCCCAAAGCTGGTTTGCTGCTGGCGGAATCGTTGGGTGGACAGATCGATGAATTGGCCAATCAACGCGCCTGGATTATGATTCAGCCGATCCCGTTCATGGAAGTGGGCACAGCGTGGTGTCGAGCGGTTGCATTGCAAGCGCCCGATGGCATGGACGAGCAGACTTTTTATGCTGGGATGGAAGCGTCACAGATGTTGGATATGACCTTGCCGTTTAGTGTACAGACGCCACAATGGGCTAATTATGTGCCATTGACGGTCAATTATACGAAGCGGGTTGGCGGGCAATATTTTGGTATGGGACGCAATGGTGAGATTTGTCGGGCGAGTTTTCATCTGGCGTCGCATATGGATGGTGAGAAACATTTTTGGGCAAGAGGTCGCACCATCGGCGAAACCCCGCTCGATTATTGGCATGGCCCTGGGGCAGTTGCCGATATTTCCGAGTTGGTTAGTAATTCGAGTGTCTACTCGCCGGAAATGGTTGAAAGTGTTGTGGATGTGCAGCAAGGTGACATCTTGATCATTAAGACAGGCTGGTATCAATATGGTTGGAACAGTCCCGACTCCGATGAGTTTCGTTATATGATCAAACACCCAGGCCCATCACCCGATTTTGCGGATTGGTGTTTAGAGAAGGAAATCAAATGGCTGGGTATTGATTGTGTGGCCATGGAACATCCCATGAATACGATCCAACGTGACTGGCATCCAAAAACCTTCCAAGAAGCCAATCAAAAACTAATCGAGCAGTATGGCGCTGATTGGGATGAAATTTATCCATTAGATAAATACTACCAGGATATGCATTTGAATTTATTCCCGAAGGGTATGGTGCATGCCGAAAACCTGGGCGGTCAATTGGCGGAGATGGGCAACGGCCGTTACTATCTTGCTTGCTTCGTGCAAAAAGGGATGGAACTCGCCTCCTGCTGGGGACGTTTCGTGGCGTTTGTATAATTTTCTGCCACGGATTTTCACGGATGGACACGGATTTGTAGATGGTGAAGAAGACAAAGTTGATATATCCAGAGCTGACCTATGTGGTAATTGGGGCTGCGATGGAAGTACACAATGTTTTAGGTCCAGGTTATCTTGAGCAAGTTTATGAAGGTGCGTTGTCACAAGAATTAACTATACGCAATGTACCGCATGAACGGCAGCAAAAACTGCCGGTGAGTTACAAAGGTGTTCAAGTTGGTTACTATGTAGCTGATATTGTCGTAGAGGAAAAACTGATTCTTGAGCTAAAATCTGTCTCAAAGTTGAATGACAGACATTTTGCCCAAGCATTCAATTATTTGACTATTACAGGTCTAAAATTGGCCTTATTGCTCAACTTTGGAGGTCGTTCATTAACGCATCGGCGCGTAATTGGTTAATCACACGACTTAAAAATCCGTGATAATCCGTGCCCATCCGTGGCAGAATAGGAAAACTATGGCTGAAAAAAGGTATTTCGGGAAACGCATCAAGAGAAATGAAGATCCGCGCTTGTTGACGGGGCAGGCGTTGTTTACGGATGATGTCAATTTGCCCAATATGGGACATGCGGCGTTTGTACGCAGCCCGTATGCGCATGCGCGTATTTTGGATATTGACGTATCGGCCGTTACTGACAAAGAAGGTGTGATTGCCGTTTATACGGCCGAAGCGCTCAAAGGCTTATGGAAAACCGGCCCGCTGCTGGTGGATCCACCACCGATAAAAGGCATTATATTCAATGAGCGCATGCAAGTCGCCTTAGCCAGTGACAAAGTGCGTTACGCCGGCGAACCTGTGGCCATGGTCGTGGCTGAAAGTCGGTATATTGCTGAAGATGCTGTCGATGAAATTTGGGTCGATTATGAACCGTTAACGGCCGTTGTCGATCTCGAACAAGCCATCAAGGAAGATGCACCGCGTGTGCATGAAGATGTTGACTTTATTCCTGGCGTGGGTGCGAATGTCAATGCCCATGCGGTGCAGATCAAAGGCAATGGTGAACGTTTTGATGCAATTGCCGCCAAAGCGGCCCATGTGGTCAAACGCCGCTTTTACTATGATCACGGAACGGCCGCTGCCATGGAAAATCGCGGCATCGTCGCCGATTGGGATCATCGTGCGAATCGGCTGACCTTGTGGGAAACGACACAAGCCCCTGTCTTTTTGCGCAACCTCATGGCCGCTTACTTGGGCTTGTCTGAGAATCAAGTACGTGTGATCGCGCCCTTCATCGGTGGTGGTTTTGGCCCCAAAATCATGTTATGTTACTCCGAAGAAATGGTTGTCCCTTGGGCGGCGATGCAGTTAGGTCGCCCAATCAAATGGATTGAAGATCGCAGCGAAAATTTTGTGGCGACGACACAGGAACGCGATCAGATCCATTGGGCGGAAATGGCGTTGGATGAAAACGGCCGTATTCTGGCCATTCGTGATAAATTCATACATGACGCTGGCTCTTATGCACCCTACGGCCTGACCATCCCCCTCAACAGTTCCGGCACCTTGTTAGGCAGCTATGACATCCCGCATTATTACAGCGAATTCACCTGTTTGTTCACCAATAAAACCATCGTTACCCCTTTTCGCGGGGCTGGACGGCAGCATGGCGTCTTTGTCATGGAGCGTTTGCTCGATATTGCTGCCAAGGAGATGGACATTGATCGTGCCGAAATTCGACGGCGTAACTTCATCCAACCCGACCAATTCCCTTATGACAACGAAATTCTTTTCCAAGATTTTGGGCCACTTACGTATGATAGCGGGGATTATGAGCCAGCCTTGGATCGTGCGATGGAGATGATCGACTATCACAACTTTGCTGAGATGAAAGCAGAGGCACGCGCTGAGGGTCGTCAAATTGGTTTGGGTATTGTTTGTTATGTAGAAGGGACGGGGATTGGGCCGTATGAGGGGGCGCGTGTTCAGGTGCAAAGCAACGGCCGTGTCAGCGTGGCTACCGGTATTGGCACACAAGGGCAGGGTCACTTCACCTCTTTCGCCCAAATTGTCGCTGATCAATTGGGTGTGTCCGTGTCCAATATTGATTTGATAACCGGCGATACGGATCAGTTCCATTGGGGCGCAGGCACATTTGCCAGCCGTGGTGCTGTAGTGGCTGGTAATGCAATTCATGCGGCGGCTAAAAACGTGCGCCAGAAAATTCTCGATATGGCAGTAACTCGACTCGACAATGTGCCGCCGGAACATTTAGAGTTAGTTGACGGCTATGTACAAATTATTGATGTACCTGAAAGTGCCATTTCATTAGCAGATTTAGCTCAAGCGGCCAACCCAATGCGTGGTGCTGTGCAACCTGGCACTGAGCCAGGTTTGGAGTCGAGTGATTACTTTGGCCCCAAATATGGCGCAACTGCTAGCGGCGTGCATGCGATGATCGTTGAAGTTGATCCCGAGACGATGCATATTGATATTTTGAAATATGTGGTGATTCATGATTGTGGCGAAGTCATCAATCCGCTCATTTTGGATGGACAAATTCATGGAGGTGTGGCCCAAGGTATTGGCAACGCTTTTTATGAGAAATTGAGCTACAGTGCTGATGGGCAAATGGTGAGCGGCTCATTTATGGATTATTTGCTGCCAACATCGCTAGAAGTTCCACATATGGAAATGGAACATATCAAGACGCCTTCACCTTTGAATCCGTTGGGCATCAAAGGGGCTGGGGAAGCGGGGGCAATCCCAGTAGGGGCCTTATTTGCCCAAGCTCTTGAAAATGCGCTGGATGATACTGGCGTGGAAATTTTAGAAATCCCACTTAGCCCAAGTCGCTTGTGGCATTTGGTAAACGATAAGTAAACTGTTTTTTGCCACGGATTTTCACGGATTAAGGTGTTATCCGTACAAATCTATGCATATCCGTGGCAAATTTTTTGGAGTAGGTATGACGTTTTTGGATAGGTTGGTAGCGAATTGTTTGATGTATGATACGAAAGTGGCGATTGATTTTGTGGGGGAATCGGCCGTTGCTAACCAGGAAATTACGTATAGTCAATTGGAGCAAAATGTATTAGCTACAATGGCTTGCCTGCAAGCTAAAGGTGTTGAGCCAGGCGATCGGGTTGCTATCCAACTGCCTAAATGCATGCCATTTGTCTATTTGCATCTAGCTGTGATGCGATTAGGCGCGATCAGTTTGCCACTCAATCCAGGTTATCCAGGGCGAGAATTGATCTATTTCTTGAAAGATGCCGGGGCAAAGCTGTTTTTTGCTGATGCGGATGCTAAAGAGGAATTAGCAGCGCTGCTGAACCAGCTGCCAACCCTGCATGAAACTGTTTACCTGGATACGCAAACGGCCGTTTTCTTTGAAGCCCTCATCGCCGATTATGATCCTGCCCTTGCCGCCGGCATTCCACTGCCACAAGATGAAAACGCCACTTGCCTGATGATATACACCAGCGGCACAACTGGTCGTCCCAAAGGAGCCGAACTGACATACGGCAATCTGACTGCCAATCTGAATTCGCTGCATGAGGCGTGGGGTTGGCGAGATGATGATGTGATTTTGCATGTGCTGCCGATTTTTCATGTGCATGGTTTGATTGTCGCTTTGCACGGCGCTTTGAACGCGGGCGCAACGGCCGTACTGCATCCCAAATTCGACGCTGAGAAAACACTCCAAACCTTACAGAATTATCCCTGCACCGTCTTCATGGCTGTGCCAACTATCCACCGCCGTCTATTGGCTTTGGGTGATGTCGCTAAACAATATGATCTTAGTCATATGCGCCTGCTGACTTCTGGCTCCGACCGTTTGCCCGATGATGTGTTCAAAGCCTACCAGGAGACTTTCGGCCACACATTATTAGAACGGTATGGCATGTCGGAAACCGGGATGTTGATTTCTAATCCGCTGCATGGCGAACGGCGTGTTGGCTCGGTGGGGCTGCCCTTACCTGGTGTTGAAGTGCGGATTATCGATCCAATTAGTGGTGATTTAGCGGCTGATGGCGAAGTAGGCGATGTACAGGTGCGTGGCGCCAATGTCTGCAAAGGGTATTGGCGCCAGCCCGAGAAAACGGCCGCTGCTTTCACCCCTGATGGCTGGTTACGCACAGGTGACCTGGGCATGCGCTCGGCTGATGGTTATTTTACGCTCAAAGGACGCTCAAAGGATTTGGTGATCAGCGGTGGCTTTAACATTTATCCGCCGGAAGTGGAACTGGTTTTGATGGAACATCCGGCAGTGAAGGATTGTGCGGTGGTGGGTTGTCCTGATGATGAGTGGGGAGAAAGGGTAACTGCCGTTATCATCCCACAACCTGGTCATGACATCTCCCCACAAATGATTATTGACCATTGCTCAGACAAACTAATCAAATACAAAGTGCCACGCACTGTCATTTTTGTAGACGAATTCCCGGCCAATGCGTTAGGCAAGATTCAGAAGGCGCGTTTGCGCCAGATGTTGTGTGCGGAATTCAAAACAACATGATACAACAAAAACACCCTGTTACTAGTGTAAAAAAGTGCCTGGAGTTATATATCAATTTACACTAGTTTTTGCCTGTGTTCTAGAAAGTTTTCGATCTTAAGAATGGGAATGTTGCTCGAAGTGACATCGTATGCTGACGCAAGATTGAGGGCGTATACTGCTAATTGTGTTGTTGTTGGCGAATTTTATGAACAATATCGTTGATTTCATCCAAGGAAAGAGGATCCTCGTCAGGTGCATGTTCGACCGCTTTAAGTGGAGAGGGCATAATGCGTCTGAGGTATAAGGTGTCACCCTCCACCCACACCATAAAACGCTCGGAAGGCTGGAAATTTTTGGCGACTGCAGGCGGCAACTCAAGTGTATGGTTAGATATAAGCGTTGCATATTCAGACATTAGTTTTTCCTTATTTACCAAGAATTTCGAAAAGCTTTTGAAACATTATACCATGCTATACCATTGTGCTGTCCGTTTTGTTAACTCTTCAACATATTGAGGCCAATTGTGTAGCGTTTCTGGATCAAAGTCGGCACCATTTGGCCAAGTTAATGTATGTGCTGAGCTTGTCGAAGTATTCGCTGTAGTCTCCAATTGTAAAGCAAATTATG
>CAYGMR010000277.1:0-7975 GCA_964350725.1 uncultured Ardenticatenaceae bacterium
CACGACTTAACAAGGTCTTAAATTCGTGTAATCCGTGTAATCCGTGGCAGATTTTTTCTAAAATTTGTGGATATGGTGTTGAATCTCGAAATCAACATCTTCAGCCGCAAACGCTGCATATTCCGAACGCTTCACAGCCACATATGCGCGACTCAGCTCAGAACCCAACGCGGCCATTAAAAGCTCATCCGCCTCTAAAGCGTCCAAAGCTTCTGCCAGTGTCGTCGGATACCGCTTGATATTGCGCTTCGAGCGTTCTGCTTCGTCATAATTAGCGGGATCAACCAGCACAGCCGCGCCCGGATTTAAGCCGCGTTTGATGCCATCAAGTCCAGCCGCCAACAAACCACCCAATGCCAAATATGGATTATTACTCGGATCGCTGGCCTTTAACTCCAAATTGATACTCTCCTGCTCGTGTCCCCACATAGCCGAAGCGATACGCACAGAAGCCTCACGATTATCTGGCCCCCAAGAAGTATAGGCACTGCTCCAAAAATGGGGCTGTAAGCGCCGATAGGAATTGTAACTGGGCGCGGTCAGAGCCAATAAACCTGGCAGATGATCCAACACACCCGCAATAAATTGATATCCCAATTCACTCAACATATATGGATCATTCGCGGCATAAAGCAAATTTGTTTGGCTGCTTGCATCCCACAAACTCCAATGAATATGGGCGCTGTTACCAGCTTGGTCAGGGTCGGGCTTCGGAGCTAATGACGCCAACATCCCATGTTGGGCAGCCACATTACGCACCGTTTCACGGAACCAAATTTGATTATCAGCCGCACGCAGCACCGGCGCATGCCGAATGGGCAGTTCGTGTTGGCCATGTCCCAATTCAGGATAATAACCATCGATGGGAATGTTCTGTTTTTCAAAAGCATCCACAATATCTGTCATCACATCAGCGGCAGCCGTCATGGAAATCGAACTGAAACATAAGCCATGATCGATAGGTGCGTAGATGCCATCTTCAATTTGGCGCAGTAAGCTGAATTCGTTTTCAAGCGTGGCTTGCATCGTGATACCCATATTTGCGGCACGGGCGATCATGCGCCGCAGAAAACTGCGTGGGCATACGCCCCAGGCTTCTTGCTGCAAAGTGAACATATCACACATCATGGCTGCACTGCGCGGCGCATAAGGTAAGTTGACAAAGCTGTCTGGGTCGGGAACCAGGCGGACTTCGCCCACCGGGCCCATGCCTTCTACGGGTTGCAATTGATCAAGCATATTCATCGCTTGCATAGCGACTGTCAGACCTACTCCAGTCTGCATGCGGGATGCAAGGCTTGCCAAGGGCACAAGTTTGCCACGAATCACGCCGCCATTGTCACAATATAAAAATCGAATCAACTGCACGTCAGCCTCTGTTGCGGCCGTTACAACCTGGTTTATATCCATTACAACCTCCTATTGTGTGGATGTAGGGCGAATAATAAATCGCTTTTCGATTTGGAAAATCGGGCTACAGGCCCCATTTTATCTTATCTAATGCTGCGTCTCACGTTCATCTTGCGTTTGCTTTGTAGAATAATAACATGGATAACAATTATCAAGCTTTTTTGCTCCGTTTGCAACGCTACCAAAGCACGAATCATTGGCGTGCCTCGTTGGAAAATGCCCATACGGGTGAAATTTTGCATTTTACTACTGAAAAAGAGCTGTTGATATATTTACATAAAATTCTCAAATCTAATGGCGATCAAAATCAAAAAGAGGTAACAGATTGAATAAATCAAAACAATTCTTCAACCTACAGGTTGGTTTATGGCTCATCTGTTTGCTAGCATCCACCTTATGGGTGGCAAATGTTCACGCCCAAAAGCAGGGTCTACCTCCCAACGACGAGATCATTATTGTGGGGCAGAATGACCCCTCCCAAGATTTTTACACACTTGCAAATGCCTTTGACCAAGCGGCATCAGGTGACACACTACACTTGGAAGGACGTTTTGATCTCAGTGCCTGCCCAGGCACCCCGCTTTCCAGCGGCCTCATGATTACAAAAAATATCACCATTAGCGGCATGAGTAACCCTAATGTCGATCCGCAAGCTGCAACCCAGATCGTTGGCTGCGGGCCAGCCTTTATCATCAATATTCCTGATGAAGACGCAGGCGCTTTGACAATTGAAAATATCTGGTTCCTTGGCCAAACAGCTATGTCTATGCAATTTCAAAACTCGGTCAACGCCGTCAATATTCTCAACAACCGTTTTACCGATAATATTCCGCTGTCAGCAGGTGAGAACATGATTCGCTTCGCTGTTGGAGCGGCCGAAGTCAGTTCGTTTGATGTAAAAAACTTGATAACTATTGAAAACAATCATGTCGATTTTAGCCAATATTCAGACAATGCTAGTTTTGAAGGCGATGACAACGGTTTTGCCTTCGCGGCGGCAGAAGTAAGCCTTATCATTCGCAACAACTTTATTTCCACACTAGGAGAGGCAATTGAGATAGAAGGCAATTTCGGCCAAGAAAACACCTACTTAGTGGAGGACAATATCATCCAAACAATGGTTCCACCAAGCCCGGCAGGTGAGTCCAGCGGGCCGCCTGGTTCTGTTGCAGAAGGAAAAGAAGGCGGCCATCCAGCCTTGATCAAGCTGCATGCCAATGAAGGTACCTTTATCGTACGCAACAACAGCGCCAGCATGACTGGGCTGCCGTATGGCGTTTGTATCATGGCCACCACGTTGAATGAGCAAGCGCTGGCCGGCGAACAAGTTCATTTTATTATTCAAAACGACTGTCAGATGGCGGGGCAATTAACAGCTCTATTAGGTGCATGGGGACAAACGTCACCTTTTTTTACCGGTGCTGCCTTAAGTGGAGCCTTGGTTGCACATAATGTTGTGTCCGGTAGTGGCGCGGTCGGAATCGGCATGATCAGCCGCACGGCCGCAACGGGTGTAGGCTCGATGCTCAACAATGGTCATGATAATCATTTTCTATTCAATGATTTTTCTGACTTCACGGCCACAAATGCTGATATTGGCTTCGATCCTCAATCTTATGATAATCTTATTACTGCACGGCCGTCTGATAATATTATAGACTTAGGCAGCAACAATCGCATCCTAAACCAAATCAGCTTACTTCCTCTGATAGTCAGTGAATAAAAGGAGTTTCAAATTCGCTATCTGGGTAACTACGCACAATCGGGCGCGGTCAGGAGACCGGCCCTGAGCTTGAGTAGGTACCTATTTGGCAACGAACATCATCCTTCATAATTAATATTTTCAAAGGAGAAAAAAATGCCCCACTCAGATCAATTCGAATCAACTGTTTTAACCTCTGGCGCATCAGCGCAGGTACCCCCCACCAATGCCCACGTAGGATTAAGTCGTCGCGACTTTCTTGCTGCTGTGGGGGCAACAATTGCTGGCAGTTCGTTGGCATATGCTGGTTTAAAAGGTGGCAAAGTGCAGCTTGCCACCGCAGCCCAAGCGATGCCGTTTGCCAACGGCCGTCCCAATATCGTCTTTATTATCAATGATCAAGAACGTTATCCACAGCATTGGCCAGTTGGTTGGGTTGAGGAAAATTTACCTGCACGTCAGAAGCTTGCCGCCAATGGGCTGAGCTTTAAACGTCACTTTTGCAGTGCCACGATGTGTTCACCCAGCCGCTCTACCCTATTTACGGGACTGCATCCTGCCCAGCATGGCGTCATCCATACCTTGACGGAAGGAGGCACGGTTTCAGAATCGGAACCAACCTTGCCACATGATATTCAGACGATGGGCAACATGTTAGGCAGCGCTGGTTATAATGTTGTCTTCAAGGGCAAATGGCATATGACAAAAGGTGAAGATGGCGGCAATCCGACACCTGAGGAAGTCGCTGAGTATGGCTTTAATGAATGGGAACCGACATCGGTGGCCAATGATACCAAGGTAGAAAATTTTGGTGGTGGCTGCGCTAATTGGGATGAAAAGATCGCGGATCAAGCCATCGATTTTTTGTCTACACAAACGGCCGTTTCTACAGCCGACCAACCTTTTATGCTCACTGTCGGTCTGGGAAATCCACATGATGTTTTATCTTTTCCGCAAACGTGGGACCAATTCATGCCAAATGAAGATTGTGAGCAGCCCGAAAACTACGCCAATTTTGACTTCGAGCAGGGTATTTCGCTGCCAATATCCACCTACGAAAACTTAGACAATAAACCCCGCTGTCATGCACAACTACGCAATATCTCCAATTTAGCACTCGGCTTTGTCGTGACACCTGAAGAAATAAATCGGTACATCAATTTTTACGCGGGACTTGTAAAACTGGTCGATACGCAGATCGGCCGTGTTTTTGATGCGATTCCTGCCGAAATTCGGGATAACACCATCGTAATCTTCACATCCGACCACGGTGAGATGGCCATGTCGCACGGCGCGATGCGCCAAAAAGCGTTCCAGGTCTATGAAGAAACGGTTAATGTGCCCATGATCATCCATAACCCTGTGCTGTTTCCAGAAGCACAAGAGACAGATGCCTACACTGCTCTCATCGATTTAATGCCTACATTGGCGACATTGGCCCAAGTGCCCAACCGTGAAGCGTATACCTTTATGGGCACAGATTTGACACCTCTATTCATGGCGCCCCAAGAGCCAGTGCAGAATGAAATATTGTTTACTTTTGATGATATTTGGGCGGCCAATCCGAATGGCCCGATTATCAATCCTGTCACCGGGGAGGAAATCCCACAAGCACCCAAAAATATCCGTGCGATTTTTACCCAGGATGATGATGGTGAATGGAAATATGCACGTTATTTCGATATTGAAGGGGTTGAACTGCCCGAGTTTGAAATGTATCACCTACGCAACGGGCTGGGCTTACCGGTTGATCCGTTTGAGTTAGATAATCTGGCCAATGAAGCCAGTGATAATTATAACGATCCCATTATCGTGGCCAAACGCGAGCAGTTGGCGCAGCGGCTCGCCGATTTAGAGGCAGCGCGTTTACAGCCACTGTCCACCCCATCTCATACATACCTACCGATCATTCGTACTGATTAGCCCCAAGGCCAAAAATCGACAAAGTTTCGTCAACAATCATTTTATTAATCTTTAAGAAAATAATCGGGGTATGCTGTGGCCGGTCTCCCGACCGCTCCACCACCCGGCACGGTCAGGAGACCGGCCGGAGCTATCACCCAAATTAATTTTTAATTTGCAAATAAATGATTTCTAGAGGTCACACATGAAAACTAAAAAGCACCCCTTTTCCCTACTGATAACATTACTTTTTGTCATTCTTTCCCTTATCATAGGGCCACAGTTTCTACGTGCCTCTGAACCCGCACAAGATGAGTTAACGGCCGTATGGCAACGTGTACGCCAATCGGGGATGTATTCCTTCAACAGCGAACTACGCCAAACATTGACCCCCTTGCCAACGGCCGTTAATGCGGGACGACAACCCAAAGAAACGGCCGTCTATATGCAAGGGCAAACCGACATAGCCGCCGCTGCGCTGCATTTAACCATCTGGTCAGGCGGTGGCAGCGCCGTCATCCCAGACGGCCGTACATTTAACGGTCAAAGCAGCGGTCCATGGCAACAATCAACTCAGCGATCTCATTACTAAACAAAAGGAGTAATTGATTATGTTAACTAATAAACCGGCATTACGCACCCCCTACCTATGGGTTTCCATTGGTTTGGCGCTTACGCTTCTGTTTGCTTTGCGGTCGATTTTTGTAGGGTTGGAAACGGTTTCTGCTGCTTCCGGGGAGCAGAATGCGGTCGCGGCGACTGGCACAAACGGCACAGATGTCTGTTTTGCCACTTTTGATGATGGCACAACTGTCTATAGCAGCGCGGATGCGACTGCGTTGCAAACGGCCGTTGACAACGCCAATCCCAACGATCTACTCAAAATCGCTGGCACTTGTGCCGGCACACAAACCACCAACGGTCAAGACCGAACCGTCTACATCAGCAACACCCTTACACTCGAAGGGGGGCACACGCCAACCGATTGGTCATTGCCTCCCGACACAGCCACATATGAAACCATCCTCGATGCCGAAGGAAATAGTGGCGTTGTCTATATCGATGGCAACAATACCGTGACCATGACCCACCTAACCATCCAAAATGGTGCCGATGCTGGCGGTAGTGGTGCTGGTATCTTCAACAACGCTGCCACTCTTTATCTATCTCATAGTAACATTTTGAATAATAGACTAACGAACAGATCAGGGGGCCTTTATAACAAAGGGGGTCATGCGACCATCAATCAAACCTTCTTTTTCAATAACAGTGGCAGATGGGGTGGCGGTGTTGCCAGTTTGGGAGCAACCACCCTCATTCAAGATAGTACCTTTTTACAAAATCACGCGAGAGATCATGGAGGGGCTGTCCATAACCAAGATAGTACAGTGATCATTACCAACACAACCTTTATACAAAATCAGGCAGATGATAATGGCGGAGCAATTGCCAACGGATATTTTGTGGAAACGCGCATTGTTGATTCCGAGATTAGGGACAATGTTGCCTATTATAGTGGTGGTGGCATTTATTCTATCGATGGCAAAGTAAACGTAAGCAACACTGCAATTGTGGACAATATTGCCCAAAACTACCGGGGCGGTGGTATTTATATAATTGAAAATAGTGAGGCGACGTTAACCAATGTAACCATTTCCGGGAATCAAGCATTGGGGTTAAGTGGCACAGTCAATGATGCTGGCAATGGGGGTGGTATTTATGTAGGGGCACCCAATGAACCCAATACAATTTCCGTCACCCACAGCACCATTACGCACAACTATGCGGCGGGCGAAGGTGGGGGCATGGACTTCAATCGCTTTATGCCAGGCGATACACTGACTTTTGTTGGCACGATTCTGGCTGGCAATAGTGCAGGTGGATCGCATCAAGATTGCTACGATTACAACACCGCCAATTACACCTTCAACACCGATGCCACCAATCTATTTAGTGGGGCAGCGGGGGATGATTGCCCTGTGGGAACAAGTGATTTGTCGCTGACGGCGTTAGGCTTGACGATCGATGATGTGCTGGAGACGACAGTTGCCGACAACGGCGGGAATACATTGACCCATGCGCTGCTGACTGGGTCGCCTGCTTTGGACGTCATTCCGGCGGGGGCGTGTTCAGCGACGATGGATCAACGGGATGTCATTCGTCCACAAAACACAAATTGTGACATCGGTGCATATGAATTGTGGCGGCTGAATATTGGTACAGTGTCCCCAATTGAACTAAACCTGACCTGGGAAAATGCGGCTGCTAGTTGTGTCTACGACATTTACGAAGAAACCATGCCTTATTTCACACCCACAACGGTCACTTATCCAGGCCAAAACTCTGGCGTTGTTTATCCGCAGCTTGGGAATGTGGATACAAATTACTTTTATGTGGTTGAGGCGGTGTGTGGTGGGGTGAGCACGGCCGTTTCCAACGAAGTCGGCGAGTTTGACTTTGCCATTGTGCCAGGGAATTAAGAGAGAAACAAGAAACCTATCAGATTTTTGAAATCTGACAGGTCTGCACAAGGAGCATTGTATGTTAACAACAAAAAAGGACAAATACCTAAAAATGAGCCTCTTCCTGCTGCTGGCCCTGGGGTTACTGGCGCTGCCTGGGCTGGTGCAAGCTGCCTCATACTGGCTGATAGAGACCGTTGACAGCGATGCGGTGGTGGGACGCCACAACGCGCTGGCGCTGGACAGCAGTGGTTACCCCCACATCAGCTAATATGACGGCAGTAACAGCGACCTGAAATACGCTGTTTGGAACGGGGGTAGTTGGCAAACTGAAACCGTCGACAGTGGGGGGAATGTGGGCCAATATACTTCGCTGGCTGTGGATAGCAACGGCCGTCCCCACATCAGCTACTACGACGGCGGCAACCACAACTTGAAATACGCCACCTGGGATGGCAGCAGTTGGCAGATCGAGACCGTTGATAATGCCACTTTTGTT
>CAYGMR010000278.1:0-7955 GCA_964350725.1 uncultured Ardenticatenaceae bacterium
GTCAATTGACAATAAAGGTTGATAATTTCAAAAAGGCAGATTTGGTAACTGCATCCGGCCGTATAGATAGCAGTAACGCCGCCGAATTCGATGAAGTTTTGAAAGGACTTATGGATGACGGTCAGCATCATATCATCATTAATATGGCTGATATTAATTACATGAGCAGTGCTGGTTTGCGAACATTGGTATCAGCTTTACGTGAGTGTAAAAAGAAACGAGGTGATGTACGTTTAAGCGCACCCTCGGACCGGGTCAAGGAAGTGCTTGACCTATCTGGGCTGTATTCAATGTTTACAACTTATTCAACTGATGCAGAAGCGATTGATAGTTTTAGTTGATTACTTTTGTCTTGCTGTCGGAGCGAAAACTGTGGCACCATTTAATTTTGTGTAATGGCTGATAAACAGGAACTGACCATTGCGGGGCAATATTCCCAAATCAGACGGTTGTGTGAATTTGTGGCGTCTGGAGCCAGGCAAGCGGGCCTGGATGAGGGCGCCATTTTCCATGTAGAATTGTGTTGTGATGAAGCGGCGACAAACATCATTGAACACGCTTATGGAGCCGAAGATGTGGGTGATATTCGGGTCGAGTATGAAGCCACTTCTGAAGCATTCACCATTTGGTTGCACGACAACGGTCGTTCCTTTAAACCTGCCATTGTCCCTGAACATGATTTGCCAAATGAAAACGCCGCCGTACAAAATCTGAAAATCGGCGGCCTAGGCATTCACTTTATGCGTAATTTAATGGATGAGGTCTACTTTAATTTTGACGATAATAAAGGCAATACTTTGGTTTTGGTCAAAAAAATACCACAAGGAAAATCAGAATGAAAGTTTGGTATGTTGAAGGGCAAAACACAATTTATATTGTCTATGTAAGGGGGCGTCTCGATCAAAGATTAACACCTGATCTTGAAAACACCTTAAATGAACTGCTGGCCGCTGACCATTATAAACTCGTAGTTGACTTGAGTGAGACAACTTATATCAACAGCGGTGGCTTGCGCAGCTTGGTAAGTGCCTGGCGACGAGCCAAACAATCTGAAGGAAACCTAGTTTTGAGTGGTTTGAATACACGCCTTCAAGAGATTTTTGAACTTGTTGGCTTTGATAAGGTTTTTCAAATTTATCCAACTGCCAAAGCTGCACAGAGCAGCCTGTTGACAGAATAAATGTCTATCAATTCAAGTAGGTACAAAGTATCATACCCGCGCAGGCGGGTATCCAAAAATATGGACTCCTGCCTGCGCAGGAATGACCGCAATCACCCTAATTCAAAATCAAATGCCACAATTTTTGGCTGAATTTTCCTGGCCGTTGTTGTCAATCTATATCCTGGTTTTTGCTACTTTAACCACGACGTTGATTCTATGGCGGCGTTATTTGTCGCGGCGACAGTTAAAGCAGCGCGTAGCAGAATTAGAGATCTTGAGCGGGGCGGGACGTGCGATTGTTGATGCGGAACTAGACGTTGGCGCCTTGTCTGCTTTGATAGCCCAAGAAGCGGCCAAGATTATTGATACAAATACATTCCAAGTTGGTTTATTTAGCGGTCATTTATATGAAATTCAATATTGGTGTGTAAACGGCCGTTTGCGTGAAACGCCCCAAACCTTTGACCTCAAAGATGGTCATGGTCTTGTGAGTTGGGTTCATGATACACGCGTGCCATTGCTTGTCCATGATTTTGAGCGCGAAATGGCATCCTTGCCAGCCAAACCCTCCTACCTAAGCGAAAATCCACCACGATCTGCTTTGTTTATCCCCCTGATTCGCGGCGAACAAACCATTGGCATCGTCGCCGCCCAGAACGACCAACCCAACTGCTTTAATGAAGAAGATTTGCGCCGATTAATGATTCTTTCGAATCAAGCAGCGGCGGCGATTGCCAACGCACGCTTGTATGAACAAGAACGGATGCGTGCGGCACATTTGGAATTGGTAGGCATCATTGCTCGCCAGGTGAATGCTGTGCAAGAGCTGGATGAAATTTTCGATCAAGTTGTGCACTTGACCCGCGAGACGTTTGGGTTTCATCCAGTCAATATTTTTGGCCTTGATCCCCAAAATGGCGATGCGCTCTTGGAGGCCAGCAGTGTCACAACATTATTGGCCTATAATGCACGTTTGAGTGCTGGACGTGGTTTGGTGGGAACGGCCGTTGCGACACGTCAGACAATTGTTGTCAATGACACCCGAGACGATGGACGTTATGTGGCTGACCTTGAAGATGCCCCTCATGATCCACACATTGAAACCCGTTCCGAAATCACAATTCCCCTCATTGTGAATGATACGCTTTTGGGTGTATTGGATGTGCAAAGCAGCAATTTGAGTGCGTTCACCCCCTCAGAAAAGACGGTTTTGGAAGCATTGGCCGCTGAGGTTGGGAGTGCCATCCATAAAGCACAGCAGCTTGCCTGGCAGCAAGCACAGGCGTGGGCGACAACCGCCCAGTTACAAGTGGCCCAGGCTTTGAGCCGCAGCAAAGATTTAGATGAAATGGTAACGGCCGTTGCGCGCCTCACACCCATGTTGACCGGCGCTGAATTTTGCGCCGTATTGCTCTGGGATTCCGAATTGGAAGTTTATCGGGTTGCCGCTTTGTACATAACCGATGCACATCCAAACCAAGATTTTTCTAAACTCGAAATCTCTATCGGCCATTGGCATGCGCTCGATGCTGTGCATGGTGGACAAACCGCCCTCACAACACTTAAAATACCAAACTGGTTAACTTCTGCACTCAACTCCACAGTGATTAACACTGTCTATTTGCTGCCGTTGGGGCCAAATGGACAAACACCCATGCAAGGCGTGTTGATTGTTGATGAACCTTCCGTCGATTTGAGTAAGAACGGCCGTGACATAATGGAAATCCGCCGCCACGAACTACTGCAAAATATCGCCCAGCAAACTGCACAAGCTGTGAATAACGCCCGTTTGCGCATTGCCCAACAAGAAGAAGCCTGGGTCAATACAGCATTATTACAAGTAGCTGAAGCAGTGAACAGCCTGATTGATCTCAACGAAATTTTAGGCACAGTTATGCGACTCGTGCCATTATTGGTCGGTGTCGAATCTGCGATGATTTTGATTTGGGATGAAGAACAGAAGCTCTTCACACCGGGCCCTAGCCACGGCATTAGCGAGATGGGGCTGGGCTTGCTCGAAACATTACATCTTGATCATGAGGAATTTCGCCGCATGACATCTGTCAGCTCAGCGGCACAATCGGCAAACTTTTATGAGATTCGATTGCCGGATTGGTTAGGAACTGTGCTTAACTCCTCTTTTGCCTATGCATTACCATTGAATGCACAAAATCGTTTGGTTGGTGTGATGATCGTGGGTATGGCGGCAGACAGCCGGGTTTTCTCGACACGCCGTCTTAATATTTTGAATGGAATCGCCCAACAAGCAGCAACGGCCGTTGTTAATAACCAACTCTACATAGAATCGGCTGACCGTGCGCGCCTACAACAAGAATTGGACGTGGCACGCAATATTCAGGCCAGCTTTTTGCCCGATGGCAGTCCCCAAATTCCAGGGTGCAGTGTCGCTAGTTATTGGCAGGCAGCACGGCAAGTTAGCGGCGACTTTTATGATTTTATGCAGCGGGCCGATGGCAGTTGGGGCATTGTGATTGCTGATGTGGCTGACAAAGGCGTGCCAGCTGCCCTTTTTATGGCCCTCAGCCGCAAAATTGTACGTACAGTTGCGTTCAGCCGTGATGATCCCGCCAAAGTCCTCATGCGCACCAATGCGATTATCAATTCGGAAACACAAACAGACCTTTTTGTGACAGTGTTTTATGGTGTTTGGTATCCAGAAAAGAAAACCCTCGTTTATGCCAATGGCGGCCATAATCCACCGCTCTTGCTGCGTAAAAATGGCGAATCTGAGCTGTTGAAGGCGCCGGGCATTGCTCTAGGCGTATTGCCCGAAATCGAGATTCCGTCGCAAACGATCCGTATTAAACGTGGCGATACCTTGCTGCTGTACACAGATGGTGTCACCGAAGCGATGAATGAAGATTATGATGAATTTGGTATGCAGCGCCTTTATTGGACAGCCAGAACTGCACAAAATTTAGATGCCGCTGGCATTATCAATGCAATTCAAGAAGGCATCCACGATCATGCTGGCGGCACGTCTCAGTTTGATGATATTACGATGGTCGTGATGAAGCGGATGTAATCTATTTGAAGAACTTTTTAAGGCGTAGCATACCGCCGTTCCTATTAATCATATTTTACTTTGCTTTAGCCTGTTTACTCACTTGGCCCTTAATACAACAGTTGTCTACCTCTTTACCAGCGGGCACAGATACACTGCTGCATTATTGGAATAGTTGGTGGGTATGGCAGGCGTTATCCTCGGGCGAATCACCTTACTTCACACCCTATTTGTTTCATCCTAATGGCTTGAGTATGGTGTACAACAACTTTGCCTTGCTGCACATTCTTGGCTTTGGCCTGTTACGGCCGTTGCTACAAGCAGTCACAGCCTACAATCTCGTTTATCTCATTAATCTAGCTTTGTGTGGGTTAGCAGCCTTTTGGTTAGCGAAAACCTTAACACGCGACAATAGGGCTGCTTTTGTAGCCGGTATCATTTATCAAGCATGGCCGCATCGCCTTACCCAGCCAGCACACCCCAACCTGATGAGCAGTTGGCCGATTCCTTTATTTTTGCTTTTTCTGTACCGCACGACCCAAACAAAACGTTGGCGCGATGCCATTCTCACCGGCTTAACTTTTGCTTTAATTGGTTATATGCGCTGGCAGTTGTTGATTCCGGCGGTTTTAATGGGCGCCATCTTTTTGCTCTTTTTGTTATGGGGTAAATGGAATAAGCAGGTTGTTGGGCGCCTTTTAGTGGCCGCGCTAATTGGGACAATCACTTTGCTACCGCCCATTTTGCTTTTTGTGAGCGCCTGGCAAGAAACGCCTACCGAATTCATTTTAGAAGGCGAAGAATTGCGCATGCAAACAGACCTGGCTGCTTATCTCACACCACCTGCTGACCATTCCTTATTCGGTC
This sequence comes from uncultured Ardenticatenaceae bacterium, assembly GCA_964350725.1. Lineage (GTDB taxonomy): Bacteria > Chloroflexota > Anaerolineae > Promineifilales > Promineifilaceae > JAACFF01. The sequence goes on from CAYGMR010000278.1 coordinate 5,055, forward strand.
ATCTGACAACACCTTTGTATGCAAGCTATTATCCAGATCGCGGCAGTCGCAGCGGATTTTCGCCCTATCTGGGCGTGATTGCCGTGGTTTTGGCTATCATAGGCATCTTCAAAAGTCCACGCCGCCAGATTTTGCCCTGGTTATTGATGGCAATTTTGCTGATGTTGTTGGCTTTAGGACCAACATTGCGCGTGTTGGGGATGCAGTTTACGGCCGTACCTATGCCGTACAGTCTAGCGGGTGAATTTTTTATAGTGCGTTTGCTGCGCGAACCAGACCGCTTCAATATGTTTTTGGCCCTGCCAACAGCGCTTTTAGCGGCTTATGGCTTGTTGGCTTTACACCAATATGCTTGGTGGCAGCGGCATCAAAATTTATTGGTGGCTGGCCTGAGCGTGCTGATCATAGTGGATTATTTGGTGATTCCTTTTCCACTGCAAGCAACGGCCGTGGCCCCCATATTCAGCGAGTTAGCTCAAGTGCCAGATGAGCTGGCACTGGTCAACATCCCCGTCGATCCATACAAATCGAAGCCCTATATGTTTGCCCAGGTAACCCATCAGCATCCCATCTTGCAAGGTCATTCATCACGTTATCCACAAGGCGCCTTTTCATATTTGGAAAATCAGCCGTGGCTGTTTGCCATGCTGCAATTTGATCAAATTCCACCTAAATTTCCCGACCTAAGCCGCCAGTTAGTCGATTTAGCATCTGATGAGATTGGTTATCTGGTGATTAACAAGGAACTTATCGATCCCGATTACTTGTCTGATTGGCATGACTATTTAATCATGAATCCAATCTACACAGACGAGACGCTAGCTGTGTATACAACAAATCCACAAGCCGGCGTCGATTTCGATTTTGAAGTGGAAATGCTGCCTGGCATGGGAATTGTGAACATGCTGCCAGCCACGACTTGTGTCAATCCTGGTTCTGTATGGGCGCTTGATGTTGCTTGGGCAACGGCCGTACCACTGACCCAGGAGCTAGCTGTAAAGCTAACAATAGCAGATGCAAATGGGGCTGTTCTTCACGCTGAAAATTTCCCCATCAGCGCATGGCCAGCTTCCGAATGGCCCCAAAATGGACTTGCGTGGGGCTATTATGCACTGCCTGTACCCGATATCGCGCCAGGTGCCTATCAAGTGGACCTATCACTCCAGTCGATGGCTGACGGAGCGGTTTCAGATAAAAAGACCGAGATACCCATTACCATTAGCGCTGAGGCATGTGAAAATACAGAACTCCCGGCTGTGGCAACCCCCGTGAACTTGTCATTTGGCGATGAAATACGCTTGTTAGGAATCGAAACAGCCCACAAGGATGATACCTTAGCACTGACTTTTTACTGGCAAGGTATGCAGCGCATGACAGCTGATTACAAGCTGTTTGTCCATCTTTTTGATGCGGAGACAGGCGCGATGGCTGCGCAGTACGATGCGATGCCGAGAGAATGGTCTTATCCGACATCTTATTGGCCACCAGGCAAGCTGATTGATGATAATGTGTTGTTAGCGTTGGATGAGGTAGAAAACGGCCGTTATCATTTAGCAGTGGGGCTATACAATCCCCAAACTGGCGAGCGTTTGCCAGTCACGGATGCTACCGGACAGCCAATTCCTGACAATCGCCCCATATTGCGTACAATAGAGTTAGAGCAATGAAAACATTTTTGAAGCGTTACGATGTACGCCTGACCGGCGTTTTTCTAATTTCAATGGCCGTCTATCTGGCCATTGCCTATTTTATCCACGCGCCGCGTGGCTATTATGGCACCTTGGAACTACCCCGTTTTGCCGACCCTTGGATTGCGCGTGGTGAAACGATTTTGAGCGGCGGCTTGTTGTATCGTGATGTGTTCACCACCACACCACCCTTGACAAATTTCTTACTGCTGCCACCTGTGATGGTGTCAAAAATATTTGGGCATCTGAATCCATGGGCGACTTTGTCGTTCATGGTTTATTTTTCATTGTTCAATCTATTTGCGGCTTTTATTTTATTGTACATGGCAGAAGACCGGCGCGAAGGGTATTTGGCGGCCCTGTTTTTTTTGCTCAATCCACTCACATTTGGCAACACAATCTTGCGCCGCCAGGATGAATCGGTGGTTGTCTTTTTCATTGCGCTGTCACTGTTTTTTTTGCTGCGCAGACGACATTTTTCAGCGGCCGTTTCCATTGGCATGGCGATGGCTGTGAAGTTAACCGGGGCTGTCGTGCTGCCGATTGCCATTCTGCACAGCTTTAAGTGGCAATACTTCATTATCACGCCGCTGGTGTTTTTATTGATTTTGTCGCCCTTTTTGGCTTTAGCGGGGGAAGATGCGATGTTTTGGGATGTAAACCAGGAACACGCCGAACATCCCTTTCAGTATGGCGGGGTAAGTCTTGGCTCGCTTTGGAATCGTTTTCATGAGGAGGCGGACCAGATTCCTGTACAATGGCCGTCGTTGCTATTTTTACTAGGGGTGGGAGTAACGGCCGTTTACCTCACCTGGAAGCGTTTTGGCGTATTAGAGGATTTAACCATCCTCATTGCAGTCGTCTTAATACTTAGTCCCAAACTACATACCGGTTACTTTTCTATGTTGGCTTTAAGTATGGCGCCGCTAATACGGCCGTATCGGCTTGTACCCATCTATTTTCTTTTTGGCTTCCTGGCACTTGTCGCTGACTTTTATAAGTGGCCCATCGAAAACTTTGAAATTGCATTCTTCTTGATGGTCATCGTCTTGGCGCTTTTGTTATTCGCCGTTTTACGCCTGACACGCCCCCCAGCACCTCAACCTCAATAAAGTTCCCTACCCATTGATCCTAAACAGGAATAGACTAGGACATGTGAACATAAATAACACGTAACTATACAGCCTCTCTGGCTGTGGCCGGTGTCCTCACC
>CAYGMR010000279.1:0-7952 GCA_964350725.1 uncultured Ardenticatenaceae bacterium
CGCCATCTTCAAATCATGCGCTTCTTTGCTGTGCATGTCTAATAGTTCAGGCGCTTCTTCCTTTAGTGTAAGCGTACAACTAGGCGTTGTGCCCACAATTTGATACCCGTCTTGTACATAGCTCGAAAGCTTGTCGATGTTGTTTTGGTGATATTTTTCAGCTTCGTCAAACTCACCATTACTTAACAAGGGCAAACCACAGCAATTTTGTGGTGGCACAATGACTTCAAAACCATTGTGCTCCAAAACGGCAACTGTCGCCTGACCAATATAGGGTTCGTAATGCATCGTGCCGCAGCCATGATAATAGACGACTTTCTTTTCTGATTTCAAGCGTTGCGCTTGTGTGCGCTCAAGCCATTTGCCGAAATTGCCTTCCTTTGGCCAGCGCGGCAGCTTGGCATCACGTGCAATGCCAAAAACTTTTTCGGCAGCAAAGCGGCTGAGTGAATTTTGCATACCAAAATTGGCCAACCCCGGAGCAATGCCACCTATTTTGCCCAGCAGTTCATTACGTCCCAAAAGCTTGTTGCGCAGTGGAATGCCCTCTTCCTTGACCATTTGGGCACGTGCGCGGGCATTGAGCTCAGCAATTTTCACCCCTGAAGGACAAACTTCATTGCAGACACGACAGCCTGAACAATAATCTACCGAGTGATCTGGTGACATGGGCTGACCGTTTTCACGGAAGCGTTGGGCTTGTGGCCCAGAATATTTGGGGCCAGGAAATAGATCAGTAACGGCCGCTACCGGGCAGTAACTGGTGCAGATATTACATTTAATACATTCGTCCAATGATGGACCGACTGATAACCAGGAGTCTGTGTGCATAAATTCTCCATGTAACAACAACGAATGATTGGATTAAACGAATCACATAGAAAATTGATTCGTTTAATCCTGAAATTCGTTGTTATCATTTGACAATTGATCGACCCGCCGCGATGCCCGTGACAATGGCCGCACCTTCGAGACTGCGTTCTAAAATCGGATCTGAGCCAGCTAAAACATTGCCCGCTGCCCACAAATTTGCGTAGATAGCCTGACCAGCAGCGTTTGTTGGTTGGAAGTCTTGATTAACGGTAACACCTCCATGAAAAACAGGATGCCCCTCTGGGCTAAAGAAACTGCTGTGGAACCATTGGCTGCGATCTTGTGGGGGGGTGATGGGCAAATCGAAGATCGTTTCCCAAATACGGCCGTTATGATTACTATTAAAACCGCTACCTAAAATGCCACCGGTTGCCAGCAAATAGTTCGTGGCGCGCTGACGATACGGCCGTGCACTCGTTTCGCTCTCGACCCATTCTACCTGACCGTCCGCTGTTGAAGAGGCGATAACTTCCATAGCCGGTTCAACACGCACGCCCATCTGCTGCAGTTTGTTGCGTACGGCCGTATACAAACGTACACCTGGCACACTTGGCGGCAAGGTCGGAATTTCAAACAGCGGCATGCCACAAAGTTTGCTCAGTTCTGCATATGCCTGACCATGCTGATTCAATCCCAAAATAGCCGGCAAGCCAATACGTTCACCCTTTTTAGCCAAATTTTTGAGTGCCTTCCCTAATTTCGTACGCCGATCACCATCATCAAGCTCGTGCGCCAAATGAACTGTATTGGCATCACGCCGCGAAGTGAGCAAATCAAGCGGCAAGAACGCCGCCCGCGCTGTATAGCCCAAACGATTCAGGTTATCAGCGATCAAATGTGGGAAAAAGTCACGCATTCCTTTGAATCCAACGATCAACATGGGTTCGCCACGTCCTAAATCGCCAGCTAACTGCGCTTGCGGAGCCAGATAAGTTGGCCGTGACGCACCAACCGGTGAAGGCAAAAATAAATTATCACCACTGCCACTGCCGCCATAAGGGAGACCAATCTCTTTTGTGAGCGCGACAAACTCACCCAATGCAAACCTGATTTCATCTTCTGTCAACAATGCATAAGGGTGATCTGGATTTGAGTCGCGTAAGGTAGCGATGGTTGCAAACGGCCGTTTAACCGCTTGCTTCTGGTTTGAATACGTATAACCGAGCAGATCGACAGTGGCCGCACTCCAATGCATCGACCCTAGACCTTTGTTGATAACGCGCACAGACATACCCGATTTGGCCGCTGTATGGGCTGCCATCAAGCCACTTAATCCTGCGCCTATGACCAATAAATCAAGCATCGGTCTCCTCCCATCACTTGTGTTTTGCCGGTTCCGCTTCAAACGGGCCGGGGGTTGTGTCAAAATTATAAAAATCTGTCACCGGACTAGCTAATTCATCATCCGGTAAATGGTCAACATTCATTAAGCTAAGGTAAATAAGCTCATTGAGGCGTTCTTGTTTAAGTTGGCGGCCCCATAATATCGGAGTCAACCCCTTCCAACGCTCTTGTAAAAAGTCGCGCAAGAGCAAATTAGGATTAAATACCTCAGGAATCGAATTAACTGGTTCAGTTTGAGCAGGGACATCTAATTCGAGATTATGACTGGGTGACTGTAAATAAGCGGCGTTCCATTGTGCCGCGTCACTATCATGGTCGCTCATGTCATTACGCCACGTACCCGCCTGCATCATTTCGTGCATAATGCTGACACCGCGATAAGTACAAAAACCACCCTGGCATGGCCCCTTACCCAAACGTACATCACGACGCAAATCATCCAAGGTAAGGGTGGGATTGCGCTGAATCGCGTTTTCGAGCATGGTGCGCGTGACAAGTTCACATTCACATACCAATTCACCCTGCAACTGTTTTTCTTCGATTTCGTGCAAACGATGACCTAACCAATAGTTACCTTGTTCGGCACCGGGGACTTGGGTGGTGGCTGTGGTACACGGCCGTTCCGTGTCCAAATGTTCGCAAATCTTATCGACTGTTGCTTCGGCCATTAAGCGGAAAGTTGTCCATTTACCGCCAGTGATTGTCAGTAGACCACTAATACCCTCGCGTTCTTTATGATCAAGCAGTGCCAGTTTGCGGGTCACATCGCGTCCGCCACCTGTGTAGGTTTCTTGGAACAACGGCCGTACGCCTGTCCAGGCACGCAAAACCCGTGCCTTACTAAACCCAGGCACCATCTTATCGCCCTCGTCCAACATCTTCTTGACTTCCCAAGGTTCAATGCGTAAATGCTCAGGGTCAACCACATTAATTGAAGTCGTGCCAATAATACTGACAGTATGACTAGGCACAATAATATCGCCATCCGCTGGCATTTTGCAGCGATTGATGACTGTATTCACCAGCCGGTGTGCCATGGCCACCATTGTGCCTTTACTCGGCATAATCACCACTTCTGCGCCCGCCATTTCTGCAATTTTGCCTGTCCAGGCACCCGCCGCATTCACAACCATATCCGCATAAATCAGTGTGTCTTCTCCAGTGACAGCATTATGCACACGCGCCCCAACAACCCGCGTATCTGGCGCATCCCCTTCCACAATTAGATCAACGACTTCGTGATAAGTGAGGATTTGTGCACCATGCTGGCGTGCGGCTTGCACGGTAGCATGGGCAGCTAAAAAGCTGTCAGAACTGCCATCTGGCACTTCAAATACACGGCTGATACGTGGATTGAGCAGCGGTTCACGCCGCAATGCCTCTTTGACAGGTATGTCTTCACAAGGAATGCCAACCGCATCGCAACCCGCCTTAAATTTATCTGGGAAGTCGCCTTCGTCTTCGGGAGTAACAACGAAGAAGCCGCCAGTTGCTTCAATACAATGGGCATGGGTGAAACGTAAAATTTGGTTTTCAGCAATGCATTCAGCGGCACCATGCGGGTCTTTGACTGCATACCGTCCACCACTATGCAGCAATCCATGGTAACGGCCGCTTGTACCATGTGTCAGATCACGCCGTTCTACCAGGACAACCTTAAAACCACGTAAAGCTGCATCCCAAGCGACACCAGTGCCAGTTGCCCCACCGCCAATTACGAGTATTTCTGTCTGCATTTTATGCATAGATACCCCACTAAAAAAAAGAGCCGACCGCCTTGTCATAATTATTGGGCGATCGGCGGGAAATTAACAAGGAAACAGATGATTAAATCACCTGTCTCCTCCTATTCTACAAAAATAAGCTTATTCTACCCAGTCAAAGGTGCGTGTGACGGCCTTTTTCCACATCCTGTAGAGCTCAGTGCTGGCATTGCTGCCTGGAGTTGGTTCCCAGGTCTTGTCAACACCCCAGTTCTCACGCATCTCGTCGGTATTGCTCCAGAAGCCAACCGCCAAACCAGCAGCATATGCAGCCCCGAGTGCTGTTGTTTCAGCAACCAGTGGCCGTATAACGGGCACATCCAACACATCCGATTGGAACTGCATCAGCGTGTCATTATAAACCATGCCACCATCAACTTTTAATGCTTTCAACGGCACACCAGAATCCTGATTCATGGCATCCAACACTTCGCGTGTCTGGAAAGCTGTTGCTTCGAGGGCGGCACGGGCGATGTGACCTTTTTTGACATAGCGTGTCAGGCCAACAATCGCACCGCGTGCGTCTGAGCGCCAGTAGGGTGCAAACAAACCAGAGAATGCCGGCACAAAGTAAACGCCACCATTATCATCAACGTCTTTGGCATAATCTTCAACATGCGGTGAATAATCGAAGAAATCTAAGTTATCACGCAGCCACTGGATTAAAGAGCCGGTAATAGCGATGGAGCCTTCCAAAGCATAAACGGCGGGTGCATCTCCGAATTTGTAGCATAAGGTCGTTAACAGGCCATTTTTAGAGGGCACGGGTTTTTCGCCGGTGTTGAGAATCATGAAACAGCCGGTACCGTAAGTGTTCTTGGCTTCACCTGGAGAGAAGCAAGCTTGTCCCACGGTTGCAGCTTGTTGGTCACCTAAGTCACCAGCAACAGGCAATTTGGCGCCAAAGGGGCCATCTACTTGTGTATATCCGTAGATTTCAGAGGATGAGCAAATCTTGGGCAGCATGGATTTCGGGATACCCATGGTCTCACAGATAGTATCTGACCAATTGAGTGTCTCTAAATTCATGAGCATGGTGCGGCTGGCGTTGGTGACATCGGTTACATGGACGCCACCGTTGGGGCCGCCAGTCAAATTCCAGATGACCCAAGTATCCATATTGCCAAAAAGGGCGTTGCCAGCATCGGCCGCTTCTTTTACAGCAGGCACATTGTCGAGCATCCAACGTACTTTGGGGCCAGAGAAATAAGTTGCCAAGGGTAAACCAACTTTTTCGCGGAAACGGTTTTGGCCAACGCCGCCTTCTAACTCTTTGATCAATTTGTCTGTACGCGTGTCTTGCCAAACGATGGCATTATAAAGTGGCTTGCCTGTGGTTTTGTCCCAGACAACGGTGGTTTCGCGTTGGTTAGTGATGCCGACGGCGACGAGGTCATCGGCTGTAACGCCTGCGTTTTTCATGGCACCTTTGACAACGTCTTGGGTGCGTGCCCAAACTTCCATAGGATCATGTTCGACCCAGCCTGGTTTGGGGAATATTTGCTCATGCTCCAATTGGTGAATTCCAATTGATTGGCCACTGTGATTAAAGATCATACAACGGGTACTGGTTGTACCCTGATCGATTGCTGCTACATATTTTTCAGCCATTTTAATAAATTCTCCTTTTCTTTTGGGGAAATAGTTTGGAAGAGCAGTCGCAGCCTGAGCTTGTCGAAGGTCGCGACTGCTCTTTCTTAATTGTTTTCAACTGTTTCTAATAAAGCATTGAGCATTAGATAGGAGGATGTTGCTCCAGGGTCTTGGTGTCCAATGCTGCGTTCGCCGAGATAACTGGCGCGTCCTTTTTTGGCTTGCAATGGGGTGGGGTCCTTCATGCCTTGTTCGCAAGCGGTGGTTGCGGCACTTAAAGCTGTGACTGTGTCGTCGCCATTGGCAACGGCCGTTTTCAAAGCATCCATCGCCGGAGACCAAGCATCAAACATCGTTTTGTCGCCAAGTTGAGCACGACCACGCTGCACAATGCCATCAACGCCAGCTTGTAACATTTTTACTAGGTCATCGTTATCGAGTACTTCTTTGGAAGTAACAGCCATGCCACTACGCATGAAGAATGTGCCATATAAGGGGCCACTGGCTCCCCCCACACTAGAAATCAATGCCATACCTATCGCTTTGAGTATGTTCCCAATATCTTTATCAGCGACACTGGGCAAAATCTCCTTCACTTTTTTAAAGCCGCGATCCATGTTAATGCCATGGTCGGCGTCTCCAATTGGTGAATCGAGTTGTGTGAGATATTCTTTGTTTTCATGCAACACAGCGGCCGTTGTATCTAACCACTGCACAATTTGGTCTTTGGTTACTGTCATTGTGCGAAACCTTTAAGGTTACAAAGTTGCAAGATGGCAGGTTGCAGGGTTTCTTACTTTGCCACCTGCCACTTTGCAATCTTGCTCTTTATGCTCCCCAGCGCATACCGGGTGTGTTGACGGGTGCATCCCAGAACTTCAGGATTTCTTCGTCGGCTTTGAGCAAAGTAATCGACATACCTTGCATTTCCAACGAGGTGATGTAGGGGCCGATTAAGTTGCGCACGATCTTGATACCTTTGGCGGCGCAGACCTCGAATAATTTACCATAAACGGTATATAGTTCTGAAACGGGTGTGCCGCCCATGCTGTTGACAAAGGCGATGACTTCGTCGCCAGCTTCAAAGGGATTGTCGGTCAAATCAACTTCAACCCAGGTACCCTCGTCTCCTTCCCATTCACGGACTGTCCGTGTGTATGCTTTATCTTCGAGGATTTCGAGAGCCATCATTTCAGTGATTTCATCGGCCGTTGTCATTTTAATGCGTTTTTGACCGGGTTCACCATGAATACCGATGCCGATTTCGATTTCATCGTCACCTAAATCAAAGGTGGGTTTGCCCGCCGCCGGCACGATACAAGAGGTGATCGCCATGCCCATGGTACGGCCGTACATATTCACCTTACGACATAAATCAGCACATTGCTCCAAACTGTAGCCCGCTTCGGCCGCTGCACCAACAATCTTTTCAGCCAAAACTGTTGTACCGACACCACGCCGACCAGCCGTATACAAGCTGTCTTTTACAGCTACATCGTCATCAATTAAAATACTTTGCACTTGGATGCCATCGGCAGCGGCTAATTCGGCTGCCATTTCGAAGTTTAAGACATCACCTGTGTAGTTTTTGACAATAAACAAGACACCTGCACCTGCGTCCACTGCCTTAGCGCATTCATACATCTGGTCGGGCGTTGGGGAGGTAAACACCTCGCCGGGGCAAGCGCCATCCAACATACCCATACCTACAAAACCGCCATGCATGGGTTCGTGACCGCTGCCACCACCAGAAACAAGTGCAACCTTGCCCTTAACTGGTGCATCTGCACGATAAATATATTTGGGCTCAAAATTTACTTTTAGATATTCGGGATGGGCAATCGCCATTCCTTCTAATTGCTCTTTGACAACATCATCAAGCGCATTTATTAACTTTTTCATGTAGGTCTGCCTCCTTTACTAAAAGAAAAGCTGAGTGAAGAGTAAAACAAGAATCAATCTCTTTCATTACTGCTGTTAATTAAACCGCCACTCAGCTTGTTTCTTTCATATTATTAGCAGTGTAATCAAAGCTTAGAATACCAAGCTCCAAACGAGTGCACCTAACACACCACCGATGAGTGGCATAACTACTGGAATCCAACCATAACCCCAGTCGGACCCACCTTTGCCAGCAATGGGCAAAATTTGATGTGCAATACGCGGGCCAAGGTCACGAGCCGGGTTGATGGCATACCCTGTCGGGCCACCAAGGGATAGACCAATACCCCAAACCAACACGCCTACCAAATAGGGGCCCATGCCTGCAACGGGACCATCAGTTGTGGCTGCGCCAAAGATTGCGCCAACACCGATCAACAATACCATTGTGCCGACGATTTCCGTCAAGCTGTTCCATACATTACTGCGGATAGCCGG
>CAYGMR010000280.1:0-867 GCA_964350725.1 uncultured Ardenticatenaceae bacterium
TGCCGCACATGTTGAAGTTGAATGCCAGTAATCGCTCGTAATTGTTCTTTTTCCAGGCGGTGGAAGAGCACAATTTCATCTACACGATTCAAGAACTCAGGTCGGAAATGCGCACGCATCGCCGCCATCACACGTTCCTGCATAATGGCTTCATCGCTGACATCCAAAATGTATTGGCTGCCGATATTGCTGGTCATGATGATGACGGTATTGCGGAAATCGACTGTGCGCCCTTGCCCGTCCGTGAGACGGCCGTCATCTAGCACCTGTAAAAAGACATTAAACACCTCTGGATGTGCCTTCTCGATTTCGTCAAAGAGCACAACCGAATACGGCCGTCTGCGCACAGCTTCTGTCAATTGGCCGCCCTCATCAAAACCAATATATCCAGGAGGCGCACCAATCAAGCGCGCAACGGTGTGGCGTTCCTGATATTCACTCATATCGATGCGCACCATATTGTGTTCATCATCGAAGAGGAATTCAGCCAGGGCACGTGCTAATTCCGTTTTGCCCACACCGGTTGGTCCCAGGAAAATGAAGGAACCAATGGGTCGATTGGGGTCTTGCAAACCAGAGCGACTGCGGCGTACAGCGGCCGAAACCGCCTGGATGGCTTCATCCTGACCGATAACCCGTTTGTGCATCCGATCTTCCATGTGGATCAGTTTTTCCATTTCACCTTCGAGCAGGCGTGAAGCAGGGATACCAGTCCATTTGCCGACAATATAGGCAATGTCTTCAGAATCAACCTCTTCCTTGAGCATGGCATTGTCTTTTTGCAGCTCATTTAATTGTGCATCCGCGTTTGCCAGAGATTGTTGTAATTTGTGTAAACGGCCGTATTGCAATTCCGCCGCCTTTTGA
>CAYGMR010000280.1:877-7939 GCA_964350725.1 uncultured Ardenticatenaceae bacterium
CCATATCGCGTTGTGCTTGTTCGATTTCGACATTCAGACGGTCGATTTCTTCTTTGCTGTCGCGTACTTTTTGGATGGCCGCTTTCTCCGCCTCGTAGCGCACAATCAATTCCGTTTGGGTTTCTTGCATATCCGCCAACTCGGCTTCCAGCTTAGACAAGCGCTCTTTGCTGGCCTTATCTTTTTCTCTTTTTAACGCCTCTTGTTCGATTTGCAACTGCATAATTTGGCGATTGACTTCATCCAAAATAGGTGGCGTGGAGTCGATAGCCATGCGCAGGCGGCTGGCCGCTTCGTCGATGAGGTCGATGGCTTTGTCTGGCAAAAAGCGGTCGCTGATATAGCGATGGCTGAGCGTGGCAGCAGCAATTGTTGCCCCATCCGTGATGCGCACACCATGATGCACTTCGTAGCGTTCTTTCAGACCGCGCAAAATGCTGATGGTATCTTCGACGCTTGGCTCGTTGACAAACACGGGTTGGAAACGACGTTCGAGCGCGGCATCTTTTTCGATGTATTTGCGGTATTCATTCAGTGTGGTTGCACCAATGGCATGTAGTTCACCGCGTGCTAACATCGGTTTAAGCATGTTACTCGCATCCATGGCCCCTTCGGCAGCACCCGCGCCAACCAGCGTGTGCATCTCGTCGATGAACAAAATGACCTGGCCTTCTGCATCCTGAATTTCTTTGAGCACAGCTTTAAGACGCTCTTCAAACTCGCCTCTGAATTTAGCCCCGGCTACCAATGCGCCCAAATCCAAGGCCACTAGCTTTTTCTCTTTTAAGCCCAGCGGCACATCGCCGCGTACGATGCGCTGCGCCAATCCTTCAGCGATGGCTGTTTTACCTACACCGGGTTCGCCGATTAAAACGGGATTGTTTTTAGTACGGCGGCTCAAAATTTGGATGACACGTCGGATTTCTTCATCACGCCCAATGACTGGGTCGAGCTTGCCTTTTTTTGCTTCGGCTGTCAAGTCACGGCCGTATTTAACAAGCGCCTCGTATTGTGCTTCGGGGTTTTGGCTGGTGACACGCTGTGACCCGCGCACACCAGCAAGTGCTTGCAAGATACTGTTGTAGTCGATGCCATGCCGTGCGAGCAGTTCGCGTACACGCTTGGGTGCTTTTGGCTCGGCCATCGCCATGAGGATATGTTCGGTAGAGGTGTAATCATCCTTCATGCTTTTGGCAATTGCTTGGGCTTCTTTGAGCAGATTGGATAAGTCGCGGCTCATGCCTACTGTGACACTGCTGCCGGTTGCGCGTGGCATGCCATTTAAGATTTGTTCGATGCCTTGCGTGAGCATGGCGGGATCACTGCCGATGCGCTTCAAAATCGCAGGTACAACGCCGCCTTCTTGCACAAGTAAGGTCATCAGCAAGTGCTCTGGCTCGACGGACGGATGATTATATGTTTCGGCCATGCTTTGAGCTTCGAGCACGGCTTCTTGTCCTTTTTGGGTAAATTTATCTAGTCTCATAATTTTTAACAGGAACACGGAGTCTCACGGAGGAAATAGAGTTTCGCGGAGAAGTGGAGATGATGTTTTTCGATGGCTCCTCAAATTCTCCTAGAGACTCCGTGATTCTCCGAGTAACTGTTGTTACTCCTTACATTTCGTGTCGAATGGCACGTAGTTCTTCGAAAAGTTCCTTTTCTTTATCTGTTAGATTTTTAGGTAGGGTCACATTGACCTTGGCAAATAAGTCGCCGCGTTTTTCTGGTGTACGCAGGTTGGGCATACCCAAGCCGCGTAAACGGAATGTTTTGCCGTTTTGAGTTTCAGCTGGGATATTCAGCTTGACGGTTTTGTCGAATGTGGTCACATCGGTTTTGCCACCGAGTACGGCCGTATACAAATCCACATCCAATGCCAAATGAAGATCATCACCATCCCGTTCATATTTGAAATGTGGTAAAACATCGATGATCAAGTACAGATGTCCAGCGGGTCCACCCGCACTGCCTGCTTGGCCTTTTCCGCTCAGGCGTACCCGTGAACCGGTTTTGACACCACGCGGGATTTTGGCTGTGATGGAACGGCCGTCTTCCCATTGTAAAGTGCGCTGCGTCCCATGAAACGCCTCTTCAAGTGTGATCTGCACGCTGTGCTCAAGATCACGGCCTGGTTGAGGCTGGTTTTGGAATTGAAAACCTTGCCCCCCAAAACTAGAAAAGCCGCCTTGTTGGCTTTGTTGCGTCGCACCGCCAAAAAGCGTGCTGAAAAAATCCGAGAAGCCGCCGCTGCCACCAAACATATCTGCAAACTCTTCTGGGTTTACCGTGCGATAGGTGGTTTGTCCACCTGGTGCGCCCCACCTGCTCCAATCAAAATCATCAGCGCGGCCACCGGTGCGTTGATACTGCTGCCATTGTGAACCAAACTGGTCATATTTCTGGCGTTTTTCGGCATCAGAAAGCACTTCATATGCTTCACTAATATCTTTGAATTTCTCCTCGGCTTGTTTATTATCTGGATTAACATCTGGGTGAAATTCGCGTGCTAATTTGCGATACGCTTTTTTTATAGTTTTATCGTCAGCATCTTTGCTAACGCCTAAAGTTTTATAGTAATCTTTATATTCCATTCCGCTTCCCTAATTTGTCATAATGTATCCATAAATTATGCCGGATCTATATCAGAATCTAGTTAGAGAAAGGTAAAACATCTGTTTGTTTTTGAACCAAAAAAGAGTGGAAATACACATGTGTATTTCCACTCTTTTTTAAAGAAACTTCAAGTGTGCTCAATATCTCGAATCTTATGCCGGTTGATTTTCCCCTTCAATGACTTTGGGAGCACTTTTAATTTTTATGCGCTGTGGTTTGACAGCTTCCGCCTTGGGGATTGTCAACGAAAGAATACCGTTTTCGCAATTGGCTTCAATGGCATCCGCGTTGATTTGTAACGGCAATGTAATGCTGCGGGAAAATTTGCCAACACGCCGTTCACGTAGGTAGAATTTCTCTTCTTCCTGTTCATTGTCAATTTCAGTTTCACCTTTGATTGTCAATGTGTTATCGGTGAGAGTGATTTCGATGTCGTCAGGATTAATGCCCGGAACCGACGCTTCAACGGTATAAGCAGCTTCAGTTTCAGCAACGTCAACAGCCATATTCCAGACTGGCGGTGTATCGGCGACTTGCTCGCGCATAGTCAACATGTCATCAAATAGGCGGTCAAATTCCGCTAAAACGCGGCGTGGTGACCTTGCATTCCAACGAGTTAAATATGTCATTTTTTTTACCTCCTAAATTCAATTTCAATTGTCTGTAAATTTTTCTTCCAGAGGTTCTGAAATCATGAAAATAATTTTTCCAGAACCTCAAAATGGGAAGTGCTTAATACTGTCGATATAGTAGCGATAAAACATAAAAAAAAGATTTGATCAACATAAAAAAAGCATATGAAACTGCCAATTAATATGGAATCATGGTATGGTTTTAAAGTTGACAAATCTCTGGTAATTTATAAAGGTACAAGGAAAAATGTATGCAGAATGTGATTGAAGTATCCCAAGCAACATTTCAGAAAGAGGTCGTCCAGCGCTCAAATGAGATGCCGGTGTTGGTGGACTTTTGGGCACCGTGGTGTGGCCCTTGCCGTATGTTGGGGCCGGTTTTGGAAAAACTAGCCAACGAACCGGGCAGCGGCTTCATTTTGGCTAAAGTAAATTCAGACCAGAACCCGCAGTTATCGATGCAGTTTAATGTGCGTGGCATTCCGGCTGTGAAGGCATTTAGCAACGGCCGTGTCGTTAATGAATTCGTCGGCGCACAACCTGAACCAACTGTACGCCAATTTATTCAACAGGTAACGGCCGTACATAAACCGCAGCGCGCATCAAATGGCCACAAACAAGCAGCCAGCAGCTCTCCCGAAAGCCGCCTTGCTCAGGCACGCGCCGCTCTTGAAAAAGGGGATGGTTGTCGTTCTCAAGCGCTGCTAGAAAACTTCCCAGCTGGGTCACAAGCTGCAGAAGCCGGCAAACTTTTGATATTAGCCGAATTTATGTGTCAGGGTCGCCAAAATAGCGACCAAGCCGACCTCAATACTGTCTACATGCAAGCTGCTGACGCTTTACGTCGTCGTGAATATGCGACGGCGCTCTACAATTTGTTAGTGGCATCCAATCAAGAATCCTCAGCGCAGAAAAAACAAACCCGGGCGATTATTGAAGGTATCTTCACGCTGCTTGGTGAAAACAATCAATTAACGCGCCAATACCGGCCGTTAGTTGCTTGAAGTTGAAAGGTTGCAAAGTGAGACTACGCTACTATGCAACCTTTTTTATCTCTGCAATGCGTTTTTAAGGATACCCCATGCGACCACCCATCGATCAACAAGTGACATTTTTGTATACGGCCGATCTCGATAAAACGGCCGTTTTCTACGAAAAAATCCTTGACCTGCCACTTATCCTGGATCAAGGTAGCTGCCGGATTTACCGCGTGAGCGACGATGCCTTTCTCGGCTTTTGCCAGCATTTAGATGTTCCAACTTCAGAACGAAGCGTGATCCTAACGCTTGTTTCGCAAGATGTTGATGGGTGGCATACCTATTTAAAGACCAAGGATGTCACCATCGAAAAACCACCCCAACTAAATGAAAAATTTAATATCTATCATCTTTTCCTACGTGACCCCAATGGTTATCTGATTGAAATTCAAACTTTTCTAGACCCAGCATGGCCGCAGGCAAAAAGAGAGTAACCTCATGCCAATCGTATTTGAACGCGCTTTCCGTATTCGTCATTATGAATGTGATGCCTATGGACATGTCAACCATGCCAATTATGTGCGTTATATGCAAGAAACGGCTTTTGACGCTTCGGCGGCAGTTGGTTTTAGGATGTCGGATTATGAAGCAATCGGGCGGTATTGGTTGGTGCGTGAGACGGATGTGACTTATTTACGGCCGTTAACCCACGGCGATACAGTCATTGTCAAAACTTGGGTGTCGGACTTCCGGCGTGTGCGTTCGCGACGCATGTATGAACTGCGCCTGGCCGGCAGTGATGAAATCGTCGCGACGGCCCATACAGATTGGGTTTACCTTGATACTGCTACCCGTTGCCCTGCCACGATCCCCCCTGAAATGATGGCTGCATTTTTACCCGCAGGTGAGAATGGCACAGGCCAACGCCGTGACAAATTCCCTAAACCGCCATCCCCGCCGCCTGGCGTCTTCAGCATGCAGCTAAAAGTGAATTGGCGTGATTTAGATTCGGCGGGCCATGTCAATAACGCGATGTATTTGGCTTATTTAGAGGATTGTGGCATTCAAATTTTGGCAGATCGCGGCTGGTCGATGGCACGTATGCAAGCGCATGGATTTGGCATGTTTGCACGCCAATACCGCATCGAATATCGGCAGGAAGCGCTGCTAGATGATGAGATTGAAATCGCGACGTGGGTGTCGGATGTGAAACGTGCAACGGCCGTGCGCCATTATACGATTACACGTCAAAGTGATGACGCTTTATTAGCAAGGGCGCGGGCTTTGTGGGTGTGGGTTGATTTAGAGAACGGCCGTCCCATTCGCATTCCGGCTGAGTTTATGACAGCGTTTGAAGATAATGTGAGCGGGTAATCTGGACACAGCGGTTAAAACCACGTGCCATAAATACGAAGTCGGTCTTCACCGGTTGACCATCAGTGTGTATGGGTGGATTTTGATTTAACTGTTGGCAGCGAAAACACGAGCGGCCGTTTCAATTTGAGCAATAAAATCGGAGCCGTGTTCAAGTGGCGCTAGTTCAGCTTTGATAGCAGCTAAGTTTTCCTTAGCTCCAGTAGCTTCTTGCGACAAACTAACGCAAAGGCAAGCGAAACCCTGACAAAGTAAAGCTTCTGGTTTTTCGTTAGCAAGCTCGGCATGGTGGGCGGCCTGATCAAAATGGTTTTTTGCCTGAATGTAATTTTTGACAGCCATCTCCTGCGCTGCGACCATCCAATAGGCACGACACAATGGCAAATCCCCTTTGTCAAGTTCTTGGGCTAAGCGCAAATTCGTGCGTGCCGCATCTAATCCAATTTTGATGTCTGTTATCCCCAAAGGCATACCAGGTTCATCCCAACCCGGCCAGGTGAATGAAGCCAGATTATAGGCAATTGCCTTGGCAACGCTGCGCAGTTGGTACGCTAAATCTGGGTTTGTTGTGCCGGTAGCCGCCTGTGTCAACCCAAATTGTATGCCCGCACGCGCGATCAATATCATGGTGGGCATATCTTTGTTTTGCCAATATAAATGCCGTGCTAACTCCTAAAAAGAACGCGCCGCGATTAGGACATCATCTTGTTCTGCAAGGGAGATGATGACTGCACTACTGTCTGTCTCAGATAATAAGTTAAGCGCTTTTTGTAACATAGATTAACTTCCTTTGTTCACCTACTCTGGATAAACCAGAAAAGATTCTGATACAAATGCCACGAATTTCACGAATGAAGAGATAAATCGCAGCAAAAGATTCACTGGGATAACGCTTTGCATTCAGCGTATCGAAAACAATCGACTGTGTGATCATTGACCATACCAACCGCTTGCATAAATGCGTAAACGATAGTGGGGCCAACAAAACTGAAGCCGTAGCGTTTCAATGCTTTGCTCATCCTTTGCGAAACGGCCGTTTGTGCCGGCACATCCCCCATTGACCTCCAGCTATTTTGTATTGGAACCCCATCGACAAAATTCCACAAAAACTGGCTAAACGCGCCTTCTTTTGCTTGAATTGCCAGGTAACCCTTGGCATTTTTGACGGCCGCATTGATTTTCAAACGATTGCGCACGATGCCTGCATTTTGCATTAGTTCTTCGATTTTGGCGTCGTCATAGCGTGCAATAATTTCGGGATCAAAATTGTCGAAAGCTTGCCAATAATTTTCACGTTTGCGCAAGATGGTGATCCAACTCAAACCAGCCTGCGCACCGTCCAGAATCAACTTTGCAAACAACAGTTGATCATCATAAACGGGTACACCCCATTCTTCATCGTGATACTTGACATAAAGCGGGTCCGTGCCGCACCAGTCACAACGAATTTTCTCATGCATAAA
>CAYGMR010000281.1:0-7925 GCA_964350725.1 uncultured Ardenticatenaceae bacterium
TTACTGGCCATGCAGCAGTCATCAGTCGTGGTGCTTGCGAATTCGGTGTGAAGGTATTAAATGCTGAGCAAGCTGGGGCTGACTTTGTGATTGTTTACAATAATGCTGATGGCGGTGAAGGGCTTGTTGCTATGGGTGGTGGCGTTGTTGGTGATCAAGTCACCATTCCTTCAATCTTCATTGGCTATACTGACGGATTGGCTGTTGTCGATTGGCACGCTATGAACGGCGCAACCTCGGCGTTGGAAGTTGACACATTGGCATTCCAGGCTGGTAATACGCCTGACCAGGTAATCGCTTTTAGCAGCCGTGGTCCCAGTGCCGCCCAAACTCTGAAGCCAGACATCGCTGCTCCGGGTGTCAATATCCTGGCACAAGGGTATACACCCAATACAACTGGTGAGGCTCGTCATCTTGGCTGGGGTCAGTCCAGCGGCACCTCAATGGCTAGCCCGCATGTGGCCGGTTCCGCAGCTATTTTGCGTGGCCTACACCCTGATTGGTCAAATGCTGAGATCAAATCTGCATTGATGTCTACCTCAAAATATATGGATATCTATAACTATGACGGTTCGCCCGCGCAGCCGTTGGATATGGGTGCTGGCCGGCTTGACCTCACCAATGCCTCTGATCCAGGTGTTATCCTCGATCCCCCGAGTGTGAGTTTTGGTGTGGTGGATGTCGATGGCAGTGCGACGGTTGAAGTCCAGATTACCAATATCACAGATATGGCCGAAACATATGCGGTCAGTACGCTTTTTACTGGCAATGGCTTTGCCATTACAGAAACGACGCCTTTAACTGGCGTTGTTGTGAGCGCAGCATCGATCACATTGGATCCGGGCGAAACGGAAACGCTCGAAGTCATGTTTGATGCGGCTAGCAGCCAAGGTGTGGGTGATAATCAAGGCTATATTGTCCTTGCCGGTGATAATGGGCATGATGCTCATTTGCCAGCTTGGGCACGTGTATTAGCGCCTGCAGCAGGGGCCGATGTCTTGATCATCGACAATGATGCTAGCTTCACATTAGGTGCGCCTGATTATGCCAGTTACTATACCAGCACGCTGGAAAATCTAGGTGTGAGTTATGATGTATGGGATGCTGACCAGTACTATGGCAACCCGACGACGATTCCAGAAGCAGCGGTATTGGCCCAATATGAGGCGATTATTTACTTTACCGGTGATAATTACCAGCCGGACGGTACTTTTACTGTAGCGACACCGTTGACACCATTG
Organism: uncultured Ardenticatenaceae bacterium; assembly: GCA_964350725.1. Taxonomy (GTDB): domain Bacteria; phylum Chloroflexota; class Anaerolineae; order Promineifilales; family Promineifilaceae; genus JAACFF01. Next base: position 1,242 of record CAYGMR010000281.1, read on the forward strand.
GATATGGATCGCTTGACTGAATATGCCAATATGGGTGGCACCATCTTCGCCATGGGCCAGGATTTGGCCGCTGTTTTGGCTTCGGATAACGATGCTCCTGCATTCTTCTATGGCAGTGTGTTGGGTGGTGCGTGGCTGCAAGACAGTGTGACTGGTTATGGGCCACCTGCACAGCCAATTGTGCCGTTGGCTGCTGCGCCAAATGCACTACACGATGTCTGGCTTGACCTCAGCGTGCCGACGGCCGCGATGGTTGATCTGGTTGGGGCGAATGAAGTGCCGCCGGTTGCCACGGACAACAGCGGTACAGCCTCGTTCGCGTTGAATGCGGTTACCAATGAGCTTAGCTGGGAAATTACAGTTATGGCTGATACCACGATGACGATTACGGCCGCACATATTCACACGGGTACAGTTGGTGTGAATGGCGCGGTTGAGATTCCGCTGCCGCCGCCCGGCGCACCCGTGGTTGTGACCGATACCTTAACTTGGAATGGCACGGATGTGCTGACTGCGGATCAGGTCGCGGCGGCCGAGGATGGTGGGTTGTATGTGAATGTACATACAACGGATCATCCCTCTGGTGAACTGCGTGGACAGGTCGTTGTGGCTGTCAATGGGGATGGTGCTGGCAACCAGTATTATATTGATGAAATTGCGCCAGATCCAAATTATGAGCCTGATGGCCCCGGCAAGGGTTATCCATATGCACCGCTGCTGACTTATCCAGGTATGTATAATGTCGAGGATGGCGTGGTGGCGATGGCGCATCGTGAACAGCCCACGTTGGAGAATCCGGGTATCAGTTATGACGGCCGTTCCATTTACACAACCTTTGGTCTAGAAGGTGTAAATAATGGTATGGTTGCCACGAGCCGCGAAGAACTCATGCAAGCCTTCATGAATTGGGCGATGGATGAGCCGACCGTGACGATTACTGATATTTCCGACGATTATTCAGACACCAGTTATGTTACGGTGTTGCAAGCCGATGTCAGCTCCAACATTAGTGATACGGTTGGTGTACGTTATCGTTGGGACTTTGGCGATGGCACTGATTACACCGTACCTTATGCCAGCAATACGGCCAGCCATACGTATGCGCTTTGTGGCGAATACACAGTGCGTGTGGAAGCGACGGATTCTTGGGGCAATGCGGTTATCGGCACACAAGCTATCAATGCTGTGGACAACTGCACAAGACTGATTTATATGCCGTTTATCGCTACAGAATAGTGAGTCTGTTTTAGGCAAATTTCCGTAAATTAGGATCAATATTCAGCCTCTGGTTACAGCCTTTCACAGCTCAACCAGAGGCTGTTTTGCTTTTACTAAATAGGCAATTGAGAAAACCGAAAGGTTTTAGGCAGCGAAATGCGCAATTGCGCCAAGTTTGTGCCTATTCAAGCCTTTGTGGCTGGTCTCCTGACCGGGTCACAAGTGGTGCGGCCAGGAGACCGGCCCTGAGTCTGAGTAGTTACCAAAGTTTTAAGATAGTATCCGAAGAATAGTTTGACGGATGTTAAGAACATCTATAAAATTTCACGAGACTTTAACAAGTTTATAAAAGTCTAAAAACAAATACCTTCATGATCGATATATATCATTTCAATAAGTACAAACTGCAACCACCTTTAATAGCTCGGCTAAGTATGCCGAAGCTAAACGTTGGGTTGATTTCCCCATGCAGATTGAGATGTAATATTGATGAAAAGACAAATAGTTCGGCAATAATTACATCTGAATATGTGCCGATACCGGAGGTTTGCTTATGATCTGATTTTAGCGCAAGTGAATACCCCACTTTAGGTAAACCGTGAAATGTTTTGAAATTAATTACTGTGAAGATTACGGTTTCCTCAAGGAATTCCCAGATGTCTCGCAGCCTTATTCACAAAATGTTTCTGGGAAGTACCTAATTATTTTCACCCATTAAATTTTTTTCTTGGAGGAAGAAAACACAATGATTGCATCAAGAGTCTCGAACAAGAAACTCTCTCCCCTTTTTATTCTGATTGGTTTAACCCTATTATTGCTCTTCGCATTTTCTGTTGTCCAACAACAACGTGCTTCTGCTTATAGCCCATCTGAATTTTTGTCGGGCGTAAACGGCCGTGTTGTTCCCAACGAAAGACCACCACGTGATGATTCAGTAGCCGCACAAGCCGCCGGTGTCAAAATCGGTGACGACGGTGCCTCCACTGCACTTGATCAGTGGTATGGCGAATTTTCCGCTCGCAAAACCAAGAGTGGCCCGAATCCCATTGCCTATGAACGACGTATGGCTGAATTGGCACAAGCAGAAGCTTTGGGCAGCAGCCCGCGTGCTTTGGACATGGGCGAACTTGGCACAGCTAAAATGCTCATGATCCCCTTTGAGTTTAGTGGCTCCGACACGTTGGCAACCTGTGATGAGAATGGCGACCCAGTCGCTGACTCAATGGTTGATGGTCCCTTGCATGGCACAATTCCGGATCCAGCATTGGATGGTGATAACAACACGATCTGGACTGATGACTTCAGCATCGAGTGGTACGAAGCCCTCATGTTTGGTGATGGCGTTGGTGTTGTGCGTACTGACCTGAATGATGGCGCTGGCGTTGACCTGACCGGTGTCTCCGCAACCAATTGGTACGAAGAACAATCCGAAGGCCTCTACAGCATTGATGGCGATATCTATCCCGCATGGATTCAACTTGACCATTCTGTTGCTTGGTATGGTTGGGATGGTGACGAGCTCAATCCAGAAGGCACCGGTTATCCTTGTGATGGCACCCCCTCTGGTTATGGTTTTGAATTTACAATTGACGTTGCCAACAAACTGAATGAAATTGACCCCGGTTTTGATTGGGCACAATATGATACCGATGGCGACCAAATTGTCGATCACCTCATGGTTATCCATGCCGGTATTGACAACTCCGCTGGTGGCGGCACCTATGGTAACTACCAGTTATGGGCGCATTCCTGGGACGTTTATTGTGACAAAGGTGATGGCGAAGGCTTAACTGTTGGCTGTCAGGTCGAGGGTGAAGACACTCCCGATGATGAAAGTGATGATATCTACATCGCCAACTATACCCACATTCCCGAAGATGCCGACATCGGCGTTGTTGTGCATGAGTATGGTCATGACATCGGCTTGCCCGATTACTACGACCAAACTGGTGCCACGAGCAACTCGACAGCGCAATGGATCGTGATGTCTGGTGGTTCTTGGAGTGGTGTATTGGGTGGCGCACAACCAGCACCTTTCAACCCATGGGCGCGTTACTTCTTTGGTTGGGCAGAGCCGACTGTCATCGATTATGATGATGCGGCGCAAATGTTCACCATTGGCCAATCTGACCCAACACCAGCTGACACCGAAGATTCTGTATGGATCAATTTACCCGATCAACAAGTGGAAATTGAAAATATGGCGGGTGAAGGCAAAGGTTTACATACGCTTTTGGGTAATAATGTAGAACATTCGCTTACAAAAGAATTTGATCTAAGCGGTACCACAACTCCTGTATTTACCTTTACGACATATGTCTCGATTGAAGAAGATTGGGATTATACCTATGTGAAGGCATCGACGGATGGTGGCGACACCTGGACCGTTCTTCTGAATGAAGAAATGTTCTATGGCACAGAAAATGATAATGGCACGCCTGCGTATCAAGGTGTTGGTGGTTTGACTGGCACATATGAAGGCACGCTTACTTATGATTTGAGTGATTTTGCTGGTGAAAGCTCTGTGTTGTTTACCTTTGAATACGTGTCCGATACGGCCGTTCAGGAACCAGGCATGTGGGTAGATAACTTCTCCCTGGATGATGGCGACACGAACCTGTATTCCAATGATCTGGAAGATTCCAGTGATTGGGATAATACAGATGGTCATGGTGGCCCCGGTTGGGAAGAAGTCCCCTATTCTGAGTTCTATCCCCATTACTACATGTTGGAATGGCGTAACGACGAAGGCTCGATCGCCTCTGTAGGTCATACCCAACAATATTACAGCCTGGCACATGATCAGGATGGTTGGCTAGTAGACAAATTCTCTGCCAATGTCCCCGGTCTGTTGGTCTGGTATCGCAACAACTTGTATGACAATAACCAGGCAGTTAACGGTGGCCGCGAATTCGCACCGCCAGCAACGGGACCCAAAGGTGAATTGTTGTTGGTCGATTCCCATTACGAACCGGTTGTTTGGAGCGGGGGTTGGTGGGATCCGACAGGTGGTGAGGATGGAACCGGTGCACCAGCTCAAGAATTCAGCAACCGCCGTGGTGCTATGGACGGTGCGCTCACATTAGATGAAACACCGGCCTGGATGATCCATGATTATGCTGACAGTGCTAATGAAGTGATGGACTTTGGCAGCCGCCCGGCGGTTTCTGCTTTCCATGACAGCATGCGCTCTGTACCTGGCTGGGTCTTCCCTGGTAACGGCTTTGCTTACCGTGCGGACCAAGATGCTTCCGTGGTTATTGCGGGTGCGATCCCTTACACCACACGTGTTCGCCAACTAGCCGAAGATGGCATCAATATTGGTGATGATAGAGATGACTTATGGGGTATTCCCTTCGCTAGTGGCACACTTGGTTCTGGAAACCCTGGTGATACTAATTCTCAGTACGGTGTTAATGTTGAACTGGTTGAAGCAGCCGAGGATGGTTCCTGGGGTAAGATTAATGTCTACAACCAGCGGGCTGCATTTAGCAGCAGCGTTGATATGGTAGATGTTAACGGTAAAGCGGGCAGCGAGTTTACACTCACTTACACGACAATGGTCGAGAACACTGGAACAGAGTCCATCGACGAAATTAACGTGGCGTATGCGCTTGATGCTGCATTGACAATGGATTCAATTTCTGCTGATGTTGGCACGGTTGATGAGGGTGATGGAACATGGATGATAACGGACTTGGCTGCGGGTGAAACTGCAACCTTGACTGTTACCGCCACCGGTATGGTCGAAAGTATGGAAACGCTTTCAACGGCCGTTACCGCCAATGATGGCATTTTGGACTTGGGCCCGTGGTTCCTCGATACAGATGTCAATACATATGTCAACTTTATGCCGGCAATTTTCAATATGACCGGTAGATAAAAGTCTAACTTTTAAGTGATCTCTTACTCCATTGAGTAGTTGATACCTTAATTGATTGATTATAAAAAGCCATCGGGAATTTCCCGATGGCTTTTTTGCATGTAGTAGAAATAAGTTGTTCGTTCGTCCTTGATAGAATTAACGTAACCGCGCAATCGTTTCATACTCTGCTGCAACGAGTAGGCGGTGATTTGGAAAGCATGGTTACAAATCTTGGTCGCAGAAAAGTAAGCGTTGACATCTTACGATCATCTGCTACAATCTTGCCCGTTATGCAGACACAGGGACAAACCTCACCGCGCCGTATCCGCCGTCGCCGGACCAATTGGTCTGGAGTTTGAGGTTGTCTGTTGTGGAAACACAACATGTGGAAACACAGTTTAATAAGACACACAAACCGCCAGACCCAAAAGGTCTGGCGGTTTTTTTGTTGGGTAGATAAAAGGAATACGAAGAGTAGGAACATGAAGGCTCACGGAGAAGGCGCGGAGTTTCACGGAGAGGTTTTGGAGAAAATTTATGCTTAAAGTTGGTATTTTTGGGGCAACGGGGTATACGGGTTTTGAGTTGGTGACGCTTTTGGAGCGGCATCCTGATGTCGAGATCGTTTTTGCGACCTCGCAGAGTTATGCAGGACAATCTTTGCGTGATCTATATGTGGCTGGGCCAGATTTGCTGTTGATTGCCCCGGAGGATGCCCCTTTGGATGCGACGGATGTTGTGTTCTTATGTTTACCGCATGCGGCGGCGGCACAAACGGCCGTTACTGCCCTTCGCGCAGGTAACAAAGTGATCGATCTCAGTGCTGATTTCCGCATCAAAGATGTAGCTGTCTATGAAAAATGGTATGGCGTTACCCATCCTGCGCCGGAACTGTTAACCGAAGCAGTCTATGGTCTGACTGAATTTGCACGCGAGGATTTGAAAACCACACAGTTGGTTGCCAACCCCGGTTGTTATACAACAACCAGTTTGTTGGCTTTGCAGCCGCTCATGGCGGCCCAAGTCGCCATCAGTGGCGATGTCGTGATTGATGCCAAGTCCGGTGTTTCGGGGGCGGGTCGTAAACCTAAGACCAATAGCTTGTTTGTGGAAGTTAGTAATAATTTTTCGCCGTATAGCATCGGCCGGTCGCATCGCCACTTGCCGGAAATGGAACAGGTGATTGCTTGGTGGCATCAAACACCCCCACAACTGATTTTTAGCCCACATCTTCTGCCGGTGCCACGTGGCATTTTGGCGAACATTTATGCGCCTTTGGCAGGTGCTGTGGATGAGGGTGCCATTCGTGCGCTTTATACAAACGCCTATGCAAATGAACCCTTTGTGCGTGTTTTGCCCGCTGGAGAATTGGCGACATTGGCGCATGTGGTGCACACGAATCGTTGTGTGATGTCGCTGACTTTTGCTGGCAATATGTTGATCATTACGTCGGCGACCGATAACTTGGTCAAGGGCGCTGCTGGGCAAGCGATACAAAATATGAATGTGATGTTTGACTGTGAAGAGACGGTGGGATTAGTTTGGTAGTTGGCTGATTTGCTGACTGGCTGAAATACTGAGTTGCTTTTATGCGTGTAATT
>CAYGMR010000282.1:0-7901 GCA_964350725.1 uncultured Ardenticatenaceae bacterium
AGAACGGCTGGCTAGTGGTAAGCGTTCTTTTCTTAGTGAAGTTATTGTCGAACGCTTACTTAGTTGCTAACATTTTTTGATCCGACTGAATGAAAACGGTGTGGGAAAGGGGAAATTGTTCAGCCAATCTGCTCTCAGTTTAAGCTGGAAAATGTATAAGTCAAGTGAACAAACAATGAGAATAAAACGTATTATCTGATTATTTGTGCATTAACGATACTTGCGCCATACAAAATTTGTGCAACTGTTACAAATTGCACAATATCCCCATTGAGGCGATGGTCACTTCGGTTGTGTTTACCATATGCCGTGCGCTGCTTTTAGCATCTAAAATGGGATTGGTGTGGTTGAGATGAGTGAGAACGAGCTGTGTCGGCAGGTCAGCAAAGCGCGTTAAGGTATCTGTTACCAGCGGATGAGCGACGGGCGCACGCCCACCTAACTCATCATGGCTGAAGAAACTGGCATCGACCAGGGCAATATCGACACCGGTCAGGGTTGCACGCGCTTGCGGCCATAAATGCCAGGCATCAATGTCAGGCAAATAGAGCAGGCTGCGCTGGGGGCCTTGGATGCGGAAGGCCAATGTGCCGGCATTCCATTCGTCGCGATGTGGTACAGAAATTGGGGTGATGGTACAGTCAGCCGTGAATGAAATGGCTGTATCAGAACGCAACGGCCGTAACACCAAACGCTCTAACAGCGGCCGCCACAATGTCTGTGTCTGCAATAAATCGATCAATGCGGGCGTGGCATAGACAGGCAGTTCCTCAACCGCCATCGCTTCGGGGCCAAGCTGCGGCAAGCCACCAATATGTCCCATGTGGGCATGTGTCAGGAAGATGGCATCCGGCTGTCGTAGGCGGTCAGGGCGTGCGGGATGTGGCCCCAGCTGGTTTGCTAACAAACCAAGTTGGTATTTAATGTCTGGTGTTGCATCGATGAGGGCAACGGCCGTTTCCGTGCCACGTTTTACAACAATTCCTAAACAAGCTGCATAAGCTGTCTGGGTGGGGTCATGCAGTGCTTGCTTACAACGCGGACAAGTGCAGCCGATATGTGGCAAGCCAGCATCTTGCATCGTGCCGAGGACAACTGCCCAGACGCCATCGTGGGGGAGGGATAGAGGGTTGATGATCATGGGGGGAGTTTAGTACGGCCGTTGCGCTTATGCAACCGCTGCTTAAAATCAGCGGAGAGGTCGCGCTGGTTTTACTACTTCGGCATTCTGGTATTGCTCGTCAATATCATTTTAACGATTACCGATCAGTTTGGTATAGTTGATTTCGTCACATTGGTAATTGATGTCCTGCTTCTCTGACTATTGGTCTTCAGAAGATCGTCTTACGTAACAACAAGATAAGCTGGCCGTTGCAACGTATCATAAATTTAATAATGGAAGCAATCATATGCATGCGCAGTTATTCCCTTTTTCAAAAGAAACCATCGACGCAATCATCGCAACTTACCCGACCCCGTTTTATCTTTATGATGAAGAAGAATTGCGCGCAAATGTAAATGCGCTGCAACAAGCTTTCGCCTGGAACCCCGGTTTCAAAGAATATTTTGCCGTCAAAGCCACGCCCAATCCATTTATCCTCAAAATTTTGCAGCAAACAGGTTTGGGCGTTGATTGTAGTTCGCTGGCTGAACTGAAACTGGCTGAAAAAGTAGGCTTTAGCGGTGAAGAGATCATGTTCACGTCCAATAACACGCCCGCACATGAATTCCAAGCGGCTAGACATTTAGGTGCGATTATCAATCTGGATGACATTCAGCATGTGGCGTTTCTTCAGAAACATGCCGGTCTGCCGGATCTGCTTTGTTTGCGGTACAACCCAGGTCCTTTGAAAGCAGGCAATCTCATTATCGGCCACCCTGAAGAAGCCAAATTTGGCCTGACACGCCCACAACTCTTTGAGGCCTATCGTTTGGCGCGTGATCAAGGCGTTCAGCGCTTCGGCTTGCATACGATGGTGGCCTCGAATGAACTGGACGCAGATTATTTTGTGGAAACGGCCGTACTCCTTTTTGAGCTGGTCGTAGAACTCACACAAACATTAGGCATCCAATTTGAATTCGTCAATCTGGGCGGTGGTCTGGGTATTCCTTATCGGCCAGAGGAAAAGCCGCTCGATTTACAACAGCTCAGTTCTGAAATTCAGCGTTGTTACGCCAAAACCATCACTGCAAAAAAACTGGCCCCCTTAAAGATTTTCATGGAATGTGGCCGCTTTATTACCGGCTCCAGTGGTTATCTTGTCGCGCGTGTACGCCATATCAAACAAACCTACAAAACATTTGTGGGTCTCGATGCGTGCATGGCCGATTTAATGCGCCCTGGCATGTATGGCGCCTATCATCATATTTCCGTTTTGGGGAAAAACAGCACCCATCAAGCTGCAACCTACGATGTGACTGGTTCGCTGTGTGAAAATAATGACAAGTTCGCTATCGATCGCCCTTTGCCAGCATTAGCGGTTGGCGATCTGTTGGCTATCCATGATGTTGGCGCACATGGACACGCGATGGGCTTTAATTACAATGGTAAATTGCGCCCAGCAGAACTGCTGCTGCGCGTAGATGGAGCTGTTGTACTTATTCGTCGTGCAGAAACGCTGGCTGATTATTTCGCCACCATTGATTTTGAAAGCGTTGATCAATTTCCTGTATAAGTCTATGGCTTGCTATGCATGTGAATTGTTACATCTATGGACACAGCTTTCCAACCCCCTGGATTCCAGCCTGCGCGAGAATGGCAACCCATCACCTTTGACACTTGCGTGACACCGAAATTATGCCATAATGACACTTAGATGCACCTCTTTTGGTGTGTTGGAGATGGGTTGTGACTATTTTTCAGAAAAAGCAACGAAAACCAATAACCAGTTCAATATGGCTATGGCTGTTTTTCTTGTTGTTTGCATTCAATGCCCAAGTATATGCCACTGAAGAACCCACCCCAGATTCTGCCACATCAACATTTCCACTCTACCAACTCGAACACATATCGGCTGCCCAGGGGCTTTCACAAAGCTCAATCCATGCTATCTTACAGGACAGCCGCGGGTTTATGTGGTTTGGCACGTTGGATGGATTGCTGCGTTATGATGGGTATGAGTTTGTAACATATGAGCATGATCCTGAAGATCCCTCAAGCCTAAGTGATAATATGATCGAGGCCCTTTATGAGGATCAGATGGGCTTGCTGTGGGTAGGCACAAGTGGTGGGGGTCTCAATCAATTTGAGCGTGAAACGGGCACATTCAAGCGCTATGAACATTTTCCTGAAGAGCCAACGAGCATCAGTAGCAACAATATCCGTGTTGTTTTTGAAGACAGCCAGGGTTTTTTATGGATTGGAACGAACGGTGGTGGACTTAATCAATTTGATCGTGCCGCTGATCGTTTTACCCGCTATCAAAATGACCCGACAGAATCTGATAGCCTGAGCAATAACACAATAACCAGCATTCAAGAAGACGCGACTGGTGATCTCTGGATCGGGACGGGTGGTGGTGGGCTTGACCGGTTAGACCCACAAAGCGGCGCGTTTACTCATTTTCGTGCAGTTACAGGCGATGATGCTAGTTTGCCGGATGATTATGTAACGGCCGTTTATCCTGACAAACTAGGTGCATTATGGATTGGCACCCAGTCAGGAGACCTGGCGGCGCTCGACCTAGTTTCACAAAAATTTACCGCTTATCAAAACGACCCCGACGAACCCAACAACCAGCGCGACGATTCTATCCGTGCCATTTATGAAGATCGATTGGGCAATTTGTGGATTGGGTCGCTTGGTGATGGTATGAAATATTTTGATCGCGAAACGGCCGTGTTGCACCCTTTAGCTGATAAAATTGGAACTGATTCTGAGCTGGATAGCCAAAACATCCGCGCCATTTATGCTGACCTGAGTGGTATCATTTGGGTGGGGACCAGTGGGGGTGGTTTGTACAAACTTGTGCCCGTAACCAAACCATTCCGCAGCTATCAACATGATGCCAATGATCCCTACAGCTTGAGCAGCAATATCGTACAAGCGATCTATCAAGATCGTGACGAAACGATCTGGGTTGGCACGAAAGGCGGCGGGCTAAACAAACTTGATGCGGGCAGTCAACAATTTGTGCGCTATCAAAATGATCCAGCCGACGAAAACAGTCTCAGTAGTAATGATGTCCTCTCGATCTTAGAGGAGCTCACCGGCGTATTTTGGGTGGGCACATCGGGTGGTTTGAATCGTTTTAATCGTCGCGAAGACACATTTACACGCTTCCAAAATGACCCCGCTGATCCGAACAGCCTCAGTAGTAATGTGGTTTTGGTGGTATTTGAGGATAAAAAACGTAATATTTGGGTAGGCACATCAGCTGGACTGGACAAATTCAATCGTTTCACGGGTCAATTTGTCCATTATCTGCACGATCCCGATGATCAATCCAGTTTGAGCCAAGGGCAGGTACAAGCCCTCTTTGAAGATAGCCAGGGTAAATTATGGATCGGTACGGATAATGGCTTAGATTATTTTGACCGCGCCAATAATCAATTTATCCATTATCAAAATGCGGCTAACGATCCCAATAGCTTGAGCAATAATAGCATTTCGTCAATTTACGAGGATAGCAGCGGTGTTTTATGGGTGGGTAGCAACGGTGGTGGCCTTAACAAGTTTGATCCAGACAGCGATACCTTCAAGCATTACCGCGAAAAAGATGGTCTGGCGAACGATACTGTGTATGGCATTCTCGAAGATACACAAAACAATTTATGGTTGAGTACGAATCAGGGTTTGGTGCAATTTGATCCCATCCACGAAACTTTTCAAAGTTATGACGTGGGGGATGGCTTGCAGAGCAATGAATTTAATGCCAATGCCTATTTATTAAGCCGCAGTGGTGAGATGTTTTTTGGGGGTGTGAATGGGCTAAACAGTTTCCATCCGCAAACCATTCGTAACAATCCCTTTGCACCAGAATTAGCACTCACGGCATTGACGCAGGGTGGCGAACCACTGCCTGACGGCCAAAACCCTGAGATACTTGACGCGCTTGTGCTATCATGGCCGGACAATTTTTTTGAGTTTGAAGTTGCAGCTTTGAATTTCCAACAACCACAAAAAAACCAATATGCCTTTATGCTAGAAGGGTATGATGAGGAGTGGCAAATGGTTGGCACGGAGCGCAACGGCCGTTACCGCGACATCCCCCCTGGCAAATATACATTGCGCGTAAGAGGCAGCAACAACGATGGCATCTGGTCAGAGCGTGAGCTTACCTTGCCCGTTTCAATTGAACCCCCGCTCTGGCAAAATTGGTGGTTCCGTGGTCTGGCACTTTTGATCGTCGTCGGTGGCGTTTTTGCTGGCTATTGGGTGCGCGTCAAGCGTGTGGAATCGAGTAACGCAGAATTGGCAGCCTTGGTCACAGAACGCACAAAAGTATTGGCACAGCGCACGGAAGAACTCGAACAACGCCGCCAAATTGCTGAGGGGCTGCGTGAAATTCTGATCATTTTGAATTCGGACGAACAGTTGGAAAAAAGCCTGGACCATATTGTCACGCAAGCGGCCGTTTCTTCTGAAGCCGCGGAAGCGATCATTTTACGTTATGAAGAAGCGTATGATTTTACTGTGATGGCACATACACCGGGCTGTAATGGCGAAATTCCACCATTGATTGTGGAACGCATGGCACGTGCGGGTCAAGAAAAACAACCGTTGATTGTCTCCAACCTTCCTTTATTATTAAAAGCGTCGTCCACACCTGCACCACGTTTGGCGGATCGGTTCCGCGCCTTGTTAGGGGTTCCACTGCGCATAGAGGGCGAATTGTATGGTAGTTTGCTGTTGTTGTATGCTGAGAAACGGCCGTTTACCAATGAAGAAATTGATTTGGGCTTAACGTTTGCCGATCAAGCGACCCTGGCAATTGCGAATGCACAACTGCGTGGACGGGCGGAAGAAACGGCCGTTGCCACTGAACGCAACCGTCTGGCGCGTGACTTACATGACGCTGTTACCCAAACCCTCTTTTCTGCCAGCCTGGTTGCTGAAGTGCTGCCTGCTACTTGGGCAAAAAGCCAAACCGAAGGCCAAAACTTATTGCAAGAGTTGCGCAGTCTCAACCGCGGTGCTCTTGCAGAAATGCGCTCGCTGCTGCTAGAATTGCGTCCAGCCGCGCTCGAAGAAGCACCGCTTGACACGCTCATGCGCCAATTAGCAGAAGCCAGTGCTGGGCGCAGCGGTGTGGCGGTAGAAACAAGCATCCAGGGCAGTTGTCGTTTGCCCGCCAATGTCCACATCACCTTTTATCGCATTGCGCAAGAAGCGTTGAACAATATCGTAAAACATGCCGAAGCAACGGCCGTGCAGATCACGCTGATTTGTTCAGCAGATGCTGAAGCCAACGGCCATAGACAGCACGCCGTTTTGCAAATCCATGATAACGGGCATGGCTTTATTGTGGCGGATGTGCCCGCCGACCGTTTAGGCTTGATGATTATGAAAGAACGCGCTCAAAGTGTTGGCGCAACCCTCACAATCAATAGTACACTTCATGAAGGCACAGATATCTGCCTACAATGGAAAGATACGGCATAATGAACATTCAAAGATAGGTTGGTGATTTTTGTTGACGCAAGACCGAGGACGAAAAGAGAGCAAATCTGTCTGCCGCCCTCCGTCAAATCACAGTTAGGTGATTTATAATGAACGATTCAAACAAAATTCGGGTGATGATTGTCGATGACCACAGCATGGTGCGCAAGGGATTGGCGGCGTTTATCAATGTGGAAGCGGATATGGAACTGGTGGCGGAGGCGGGCAACGGCCGTAAAGCTCTCCAACTATGTGAACAACACCAACCGGATGTGATCTTGATGGATATGCTCATGCCGGGCATGGATGGCACCACCACGACACGCCTTGTGCGCGAAAAATGGCCACAAACTCAGGTTATTGCGCTGACCAGCTTCAATGAAAAAGAGATTATTTACCAGGTGCTGCAAGCTGGCGCGATCAGCTATCTGCTCAAGAATATCACCGCTGAAGGCTTAGCCCAGGCGATTCGGGCGGCACACGACGGCCGTTCCACCCTTGCCCCCGAAGCCACCCAGGCACTCATCGAAACTGCCAACCGCAGCGCACCGCCCGGCCACGATTTAACCCCACGCGAACGCGAAGTCTTGGCTCTCTTAGTTGAAGGCTTAAGCAATCCCCAAATTGCCGCTGAACTCAGCGTCAGCCGCTCTACTGCCCGCGCCCATGTCTCCAATGTCCTCAGCAAACTCAGCGTCTCCAACCGCGCCGAAGCCATCTCCCTCGCTTTTCGCCACAAATTGGTCACTTAAAAACCCCTTGTTTGCCACTTGTTAACCCCTCTATATTGGACACCTGTCCAATATAGATATTAGCCACGTATCCACAACACAAATTCCCCAGTCGCCCGATGTGGGCTTCACCCTTTTACTATAAACTTCTTTATATAAGCATTAGTACTTCCTCCGGGGCGACAGAATTGGAAATCTCTTTCGTTGGAGCAGATAGGGCTGCTCCAGCGAAACGCCCCCTCTTTCCCTAAAAACTGTAATTAAATACCAATCTTGTCTGTTACATGCAGCTTACTGCTCGCATGCATATGGTTTCATGCTGTGCATGAAACCATGCACATAAAAATACGAAAAAGGGGGTGATTCTGACATCCAACGACCCAAATAACTTGTTGTTCACTAATTTGTTGTTCCTTGTTTGCTTCTAAGCGGTTCATTCCTGCGTAGGCAGGCATGACGCGAAGAAGTAGTTGTAAAGTTTCCCTTATTTTATTAAACCTAAAATCCCCCACTTCATGGAGAAGGAGTTTTTCGTATGTTCTACAAAAAGAATTGGCTCATATTAATCG
>CAYGMR010000283.1:0-7857 GCA_964350725.1 uncultured Ardenticatenaceae bacterium
TGAACAGGAAGCTGTGTTGGCATAAAGCCGTGTTGGCATAAAGCCGTGTTGGCATAAATTAATTGTCTGAGCAGACTACAACGAATTGGGGAAGGAACAAATTTATTCTGTTGAATGAATGTTTCTTCCCCAATTAATTGCTATAAGGGCAGCATCAGCATAAGATACCTTAAGAGAAACCTATGCAAAGCATTTTTGACAGCGTTATCACTTCGATTAAACCACTAAACGACCTGCAATATTATCCGGCAGCAACCTTTCCGACGATTCATCCTGTGCATTGGTTAACCTCCCATTTTGCAGTCGGCGGCTACAGCCCTTTGCAGCGTCTCAGCGGCATGTTGACGGCGCATATGACCCAAATTGCGCCACGCAACGGCTTTAGCTGGCATCCGCACCGTGGCTTGGAAATTTTCACCTATGTCATCGAAGGCACGCTCTATCATGAAGATACGACCGGTGGTTATGGCACAATTACAGCCGACGAGGTACAGCGCATGTTTTCAGGCCGCTTCATCCAACACCAGGAACTCAATCGCAGCAATGAACCGGCACGTGTGATCCAAATCTGGTTTGCTTCCGAGCCGCAGCACATGGGCATCGAACCACATTATGAACAAATCCCGCTTGCAAACATGCAGCCCCAGTTTTTGGGGGATGGTATCGTGCGCGAGATCATTGGCCCCAATGGCGCGACAGATGCACATGTGTCGGCACGCCTAACCAGTACGCTTTTGCCTGCTGGCGGTGAAACAACACTCGTGCCGCCCCTACCCGGTGAATCTCTGTTTTTGTATGTGGTGGATGGCAACGGCCGTTTGCAAACCCCCGCCCAATCCCAAACCCTCAACTTGTACGACGTCCTCCTCGCCACCCCAGATGTGCATCCCCACACACTTTCGGCTGGCTCTGAACAGCTTAACTTTCTGTCCTTTTATCTACCTGCGTTCTTGCCTGCAAAAGAATAGCTACAACGAATTACGGAAGGAGCGAATCGATTAGCAATGCGCTTCGAGGCAAACGACGCCTTGCGCACCCACGGTTGCATTATGGACAACGCCAGCTGGCAAATCAAGCCGATCTCCGGTATGGAGTTCGACTTCATCACCTAACTGCGGCAGGCCAAATTTGATTGAGCCACGCACAACATAAATCACTTTGTTATAGTCGTGACTATGGGCGCTGTAGACATCAAACGGGCCATTTGACCATTGGTACGCACTTAATCCTTCTTGCGCGAGAAGCTGCATAATTTCTGCGTTGCTGGGTGTCTGCTGCTTTTCCCAAACTGTTACCTTAACCTGTTTCATCATTCTCTTCTGTCCGTGTCTTTATAATTTCACGCGCCGAGCTTGTAACAATGTAGCTCCACAATATGCCCCGCCACGGCCGTTACCTTCACACGCTCATCAATCTGCTGCCCAACCAACCAAACAAGATGACCCGGCAACGCCACAACCGGCAGCAGCGCTCGCAAAGGCGCAGCCACTTTGCGGTTGACCAAAACATCCTGCACAGCCGCAGATTTACCACCCATGCCTAAAGGCTGAAAGCGTTCTCCAAATTGACGCGGCCGCACCAGCAAGCGCTCAACCTCACCCACATCCACAAACACACACAACAAATCGCGATTCGCTTTAATGACGACCACATCAACGGATTTAACTAATTTTGCTTGCAAAACCCAGCCATTTGCCAATTCAATTGTGCCGGGAATCGACAACGGCCGTTCCGACCCATCAACCAACTGCGGGAAATCAGGTTTGTAGGCTTCACCCACAGATTGAATTTCTAGCTGATCATAACGCACTGTCAACATCAGTTCGCCAGGCAAAGGGGCTTGTGTGCCGGTAACCCCGTCTGCCACAACCAGCCTGGCATGTTCAATCACACGAAATGAAATCTCAGAATGGGACGGCCGTAACGCTCCCACAACTCGCCGCAAGACACGTCGCTGTAAACTCAACGGCAGCGCTAAAAATTTAGGCCGATCTAATAACATCCAATTACTGACCGAATTTAACAATAACGCTTGCAACGCTTCATGCGTTAAAATTTCCAGAAATTCTGTATCGGCCGCAGTTAGTTCAGATAATTGCAGCAAATGGCGCTGCACGTGTGGATTGTAATCAGCAAGCAAGGGCATTAACTCCTGCCGCACGCGATTACGCAAAAAGTCGGAATTGGTATTGGATTCGTCGCTGATGGGGTGCAGATCATGGAACGTGCAATAGGCTTCGATTTCTTTACGGGATACTTTCAGCAACGGCCGTCCTAACAACAAATCCGGTCTGCCAGGCAAAGGGCTGATAGGACGCATACCAGCTAAACCAGCCAAACCAGCGCCACGCAGCAAATTCATCAGCACTGTTTCCGCTTGATCATCGGCATGATGGGCGACGAGTACGGCCGTTGCTTCCTCTTGCACAGCTAATTCCGCAAAAAATGCATAACGCGCATTGCGACCTGCTTCTTCGATTGACCAGCCATTTTCGGCGGCTAATTTGGTTACATCTACTTGTTTTTGGTGATAGTAGCAGCCCCAGGCAGCGGCCGTTGCTGCCACAAAAGCCGCCTCAGCCGCGGATTCTGAACGCAAAGCATGATCGAGATGCGCTACGCTTAACTGTGGGGGAGATAACAACTCACAAAGAATATGCAACAGAGCCAGCGAATCCGGGCCACCAGAAACACCCACCACCAATTTTTGTTGGGAGAGGGGTTGAGGAAGGATTTGCAGAACGGCCGTTACGTGTTTGGATAACATTTCAAAATTAGATTTGTCAACTTTCCTATCTAGCATACATGATTTCAAATAACAAAAGTTGACAAATCTGTGTGTGCAACAGCTTTCAAGGTATAAAAAAAGCCCGCGAACGGGCTAACTTTTTAGTAGGGCGGGTGGGAGTCGAACCCACACGGGAGTTATCCCGGCGGATTTTAAGTCCGCTGCGTCTGCCATTTCGCCACCGCCCCACAACGGCGCTTCGGCCTCTAAAGTCGCAAAATTATACCCCCGAACGATATCAGTTACAAGCCAAACCTAGAAACTCATGTGATTCTCTTCGCCCACCTTGACGCATAAACAGCCCATCTGTACAATCCCGTCTATGACCAAACAACAAACACCCACAGGCTCTTCAGGTGAGCCACAATCGATTACCCTGAATTATGGTGGCCAGGCAGTCATCGAAGGCGTGATGATGCGCGGCTCCAAAGCACTCTCCGTAGCCGTACGCAATCCAGAAGGCGACATTGTCGTGCATACAGAACCACTCGATACACGCATTTATGGCGGCAAACTGGCTAAAACGCCGTTTTTACGCGGCCTGACCCTGCTATGGGATGCACTCGGCCTGGGCATTAAAGCACTCATGTTTTCGGCTGAAGTTGCCCTCGAAGAAGAAAAAGAAGACGGCGACGAAGATAAAGAACCTGAAAAAGTATTCGAAGGCCCCGTGCAATGGACGATCATCGCGCTATCATTGAGCATGATGGTGCTCATCTTTTTTGTTGTGCCCACCTTCCTCGCCAGTTTGATAGAGGGCTGGTTGGGCATTACGGATGTGCCATTCTGGGGACATTTCATCGAAGGCATGATCCGCCTCGCTTTTCTAATCGGCTACATTTGGATTATCGGCTTTATGGCTGATGTCAAACGGCTTTATGGTTATCATGGCGCAGAACATAAAACCATCAATGCCTATGAGGCCGGTGTGGAATTGACACCAGAATCTGTGGCGCGTTTCCCCCTGGAACATCCGCGCTGCGGCACAGCCTTTTTGCTGACGGTTGTCGTCATTTCGATTATCCTCTACAGTTTTTTACCACCGATGGGTTTATTCGTGCGTATCATTTCGCGCCTGGTGCTGCTGCCAGTCGTGGCCGGTATCGCTTATGAATATTTACGCTTCTCAGCCGCACATCAAGACAATGCCTTCATTCGTTTAATCACCAAACCAAATCTGGCCTTGCAGCGCCTGACCACTCGCGAACCAGAATTGGCGATGTTAGAAGTAGCCATTGTGGCTTTTAATGAAGTCGTCGATTTTGAAGCAGGCAAGGAATTGGTCGATCAAACCCGTGTGATACAAACGGCCATCATGCCCACACCAACCCTCGCACCTGACACACTATAACGATCTTTCCGTCAGACACGGATAGAAGGAAACACGGATAAAAAACTTATCTGAGTTTCTTTTTATCCGTGTCCAATTTGCTAATTATCCTACCTCAGCAAACAGACATTTGAGATAAGCCCCTTCAGGGAAACCAATGGGATGATCGATTGCATGGCCAGTGCGTTCAATTTCGCGCAACGGCCGTTTCTCGCCAACCGCCACCTTGTTCATCAAAGCAAAAAATTCATCCGCAGACACCCGGCTTGAACAAGATGCCGCCACCACGATGCCCCCTGGTCGCAGCACCCCCAACCCTTGACGCAGTAAACGGCCGTAGGCGCCCAAAGCACGCTCAACCTCAGATTGTCTTTTCGCAAACGCTGGCGGATCCAAAATCAGCATGTCAAATTGCTGTCTCTCTGCTTTCAATTGTGACAACAGCTCAAAAGCATCCCCTAACAAAACTTCATGGCGTGCTGTCGCCACATTGGGTTGATCTTGATTGAGCATAAAATGATGGTCAGCAACATCTAAAGCTGGACGACTAATGTCTAAACTGGTTACGGCCGTTGCCCCACCTCGCGCTGCATACAGTGAAAAGCCACCGGTATACGCAAACACATTCAAAACAGTTTTGCCCGCCGCTAGTTTTTCTACCCGTGCACGATTATCACGTTGGTCCAGGAAAAAACCAGTCTTTTGTCCATTGACAATATCGGCATCAAATGACAAACCGTTTTCATGGAATCGAACTGGCACATTCACCGTTTCCCCCCACAAACTTTGCCCTGATTTTAAACCATAAAGCTGCTGTGGCAGTTTTTCGACATGGCGACTTAAGCGCAAAACGATATTGTTGGGTTGGCAAACGGCCGTTAACCCCGCCACCACAGCACGTAAATGGACTACCCACGCTGTCGTATACAGTTTGACGACCAACGTAGCAGCATACCGATCCACAACTAAACCAGGTAAACCATCATTTTCGCCATGGATCAGACGGTAGCCATTGGTTTGATTTTGGTCGATGGGACTGCGCAGCGCAGCGGCCGTTTCAATCTTCCCACGCAGCCAAGCCGCATCAATTGTCGCCGGTTTGCCTGCTTGCAGCACCCGCACCCGAATTGGACTGTGTGGATCGTAGAGACCAACCGCCAAAAAACGTTTTTTGCGATCAAAAACCACGGCGAGGTCACCAGAACGGCCGTGGAAGCTCTCATCGGTAATGCCACTCTCAAACAACCAGGGATGACCCTTACGCAGCGCACGTTCAGCTTCGGCCGTTACACGAACCGCAATCCGTTTTTGATTGGGCAAAGGAACATTTTCTAACAAATTTAATTAACTCCCAGGTTCAATCGCAAATTCCATCACCCCAACCGCAGCACGGCCAGACATTTCACCACACGCATTACCAGAGCGTATAGAGAAAAAGTCATGCGTTGTTACACTTCCACCAGAAACAAAACTATACGAGTAATGGTCACCAATTGTACGTTTAATTAAATCCGGTAACGGATCAAGATATGGCGAATTGCTATAATAAATCTTAAACAGCCGCTGCACACTGGAATCCCGCGCCCACGTTAATATTGCATTGCCATACAACAATGAGATATCGACATCCGGCACAATCGGTGTTGGGCAAGTCCCATCTTCATAAGCGCCAATATCACAGCCAATCCCATTCACACGCTCAACACCACGTTGGTCTGCATTCAGATTGGCACAGTTGCCATTATTCAATGCCGGACTGCTGTTCTGTGGTTCATGCGTAAAAGTTGCGCCGCCATTGTCAGCGAGGTCATTGAGATCGGCCGTTTCTGGAGATGCTGACGTGCCAATGATATTACCGCCACCTGCCACAAGCGTACAACCTGTATCGATACCCAACAAATCGCGTATCGCCGAATCAATTATGCCAGAACAGTCTGGATGGTCGCCATCACCGTTTCTACGATCTGTGTTTTCAGCAATGATGCTGTTACTAATCGTCACATTATCTGGTGTCACATCCGAATAGATAAATATGCCACCGCCATTACCATCATCCAGGACCTCATCACCAGCAATATTCTCATAAATAGTCACACCCTTTAGGATAGCGGGGTCATCATTATTGTGCCAAATGCCGCCCCCAGAATCATCAGCACGATTGCCACTAACCGTCACATTGGTCAGCGTTAAGGGACCATTACTGGCAATACCGCCCCCACTCTGCAAGGCTTGATTGTTGTTGATCGTGCTGTGGCGCACGGTTAAGGAGCCAAATGAACGGATGCCCCCGCCACTGTGATTGTTTGAGGGCAAGATAAGATTATTATCGGCAATGGTGCTGCGCGAAATTAAGGCTGGATAAAACGGCGTGGCATGATAAATACCACGTGTATTGGTCATAATTTGGGTGTCATACACGGTCAATGTGCCGGCATTGTAGATACCAGCCCCTGTATTTATGTTAAGCTCGCTGTGACTTAATGTCATACTGACGCCCGAACCAGCATAAATTACGGCCGTCATTTCATTGGTCGCTGTATTTTGAAGAATACGGTTGTTATCAAGAATCGATTCACCACCGCCCCCAGCCAAATAAACGGCCGCACCACTATGCCCTATATTATATCCAAGATAGGAATCATATATCTCGGCATTTTCTGTTACATAGATTGCGCCGCCAGAAAATGCAGCTGTGTTGACGGTAAGTGAACTATTGTGAATTTCGAGACTACCAGTACGATAGATTGCTCCGCCATCGATAGTGCTGCTGTTCTGCAAAATGCTCGCGTTCCAAAGTGTTAGCACATCTGTGGCTGAGCCACAACCCCCAAAATAAAACCCACCCAAGGTTGCTCCGTGATGGTTGCCAGCAGAGCCGCCAATCATGGTAACACCGCCACAAAATTCGTTAATGCCGCCACCCGTTTGCGCCGAATTCTGATCAAAATAGGTATCGGTCAGGTTTGTCTCAGCGTAGGTAATATCCAAGGCACCGCCGCCACCAACAGCTGTATTGACCATAAAGGTCGTATTGGTGACATCTAGCTGCACAAAGTCGAGGGGGGATCCTGTAATAAAAATCGCCCCGCCATCGCGATCAGCATCATTTAATTGAAAAAATCCATTCACGACGAATAGATCATTGGTAGAATAGACCGCGCCGCCATCTTCTGTGCTGTCATTTGCCGTAAAAAAGAGGGTATCCAAGGTTAGAGCGCTCTCGTTAAAAATAGCACCACCCAAATCCGCTTGGCCACTATCAATGCTCATATCACGAAGGGTAACATTGGCAGCCGGAGCAAGAATGGTAAACGGCCGTCCCAAATTATCCCCATCAAACACTGTTGTACCCACACCAGCTCCCTCGATAACAACATCGCGGTTAATCGTCACATATTCTGTATAGGTACCAGCCGCGACATTGATTGTATCGCAATTCGTATCATCGACGGCTGCTTGCACAGTTGGGTAACTAGCTGGCACATTACACAATGCACTGCTCAAGCCAAAAGTCAAATAACTAAAGCTGAAAAATAACAATAATGCAGGAACGGCCGTTACCAGTAAAATAATTTTCTTTCGCATTTACATTCACCTTTTTGAGAAATCTTCAATAATATTATAATTACAATTCAATTTTAACGGTTATAGAGCCAGATACAAAATAGGCTTTGTTTGATGGACTACTAGCATATTGTCAGCGATCCAGTCCTTGCCACTTTTGTTAGGATGCCACCAG
>CAYGMR010000284.1:0-3762 GCA_964350725.1 uncultured Ardenticatenaceae bacterium
GGACCGGTCGTAGATAATGAAATCAGCCCGACCAGATTGACATTAACACGCCCGCCCTCATTACAAGCTTTGCAATGGTTTACTGACTTGCATAATGTCCATGGTGTCGTGCCGGGTCGGGTAGAAGAAGCCGCCCAAGACAGCGAGAGCCGCTTTTTAGCCGGAACAACCGCCATGTTTCTCAACAGCCGCCGTGGTGTGCCCACCTATCGTGAAATCGAAAATTTCACCTGGGATGTGGCGCCGCTGCCGATTGCTAAAACGGCGGCGGGTATTTTACACAGCGATGCTTATTGTTTGTCAGCAACGGCCGTTGATAAAGAAGCTGCCTGGAAGTTTATCGAATTCGCCAACTCGGTTGCTGGCCAAACTATCATCGCCGGTTCGGGACGCACGGTGCCTTCGTTGAAAGCGGTCGCCGAATCGGAGACGTTTCTCGACCTCACGCAGCCGCCCAGCCGCGCCCAACTCTTCATCGACAATGCCGCTATTATGCGGCGCGTGCCGGTTATCAGCACCTGGCAGGAAATCGAAAATGTCGCCAATGAGGAGATCGAACGTGCGTTTTATGGTGATATTTCGGTAGAAGAAGCGGCGCGCCTATCTTTCTTGCGGACTGAGGAATATTTTTTTATAGGGGAAACGGCCGTTACACATGAGAGCAACCAATAAATTTATCCAATCTCGGAGAACCAATGTTAAAAAGATCTGCCAATAAATCAACCCAATTCAAACAAATATTTCTATCCATAACAGTGCTCGTAATTTCTATTCTCCTCATCCATGTCTTGCACACAAATGCACAATCAAACCGGGCCGCCTTGTTTCAAGCCCAACAAGCTGCTCGGCACACAAATGTGCCAGCTGAGGCCAGCGCATCCGCAGTCTGTGACGCTGGTATGGCGGGCATATACCCCTGCAAAAATATCGATCTGCTCGCCCATTTGCCGCTCAACGACCTCGGCGGCGGTTCGGGCAATGATATATGGGGCTGGACAGACCCGCAGACCAACCATGAATATGCGCTCATGGGTCTTTCAACTGGCACCGCATTTGTCGATATCACCGATCCCACAAACCCAATTCATCTCGGCAATTTACCCGCACAAAGCAATAATTCAATCTGGCGCGACATCAAAGTCTATGAGAATTTTGCTTTTATCGTCAGTGAAGCTCCTGGCCATGGTATGCAAATTTTCGATCTGACTCAACTGCGGGATGTTGCTGCGCCACCAGAGACTTTTGTGACAACCAGGCATTATACTGACATCAGCAATGCCCACAATATTGCCATCAACACTGACACTGGCTTTGCATACATCGTTGGCTCAAACACTTGTGGAAATGGGGGTTTGCATATGGTTGATATTCAAGACCCGCTGGCTCCTGAATTTGCGGGCTGTTTCAGTGCCGATGGTTACACCCATGATACCCAATGTGTGATCTACAATGGGCCAGATACGAATTATCAAGGACATGAAATTTGTTTTAATGCCAATGAAGACACGCTCACCATCGTCGATGTCAGCGACAAGGCTAAGCCCCAACAGTTGGCACGCGAAACTTATGCCGGTGTTCAATATGCCCACCAAGGTTGGCTCACAGAAGACCACACCACATTTTTATTGGGCGATGAACTGGATGAACAGATTAATGGTATCAACACGCGCACATACTTTTGGGATGTAACGAAACTGACCGAACCTACAATTTTGCGACGGTACACGGCCGTTACTACCGCCATCGATCACAACCTCTACATCCAAAATGGAAAAATATACCAAGCCAATTATCGTGCAGGATTACACATTCTAGAAGGATCAGATTTCATCACGAATGAACCAGTTGAAACCGCATATTTTGATACCTATCCCGACAATGATTTCGCTGCATTCGACGGCGCTTGGAGTGTTTACCCCTTCTTTGCAAGCGGCACAATCATCGTGAGCGATATTAATCGAGGTTTATTCATCTTAAAAGAAATTTCTGAACCGCCCCAAGAACCGTTCCAGAATTACCTGGCCGTGATCAATACCCCCTAACATAGTTGCACCTTTATGCACTGGCGTTAAAATCAAGGGTGTCAAATCTTGGCATTAATCATAACAAACGAACCTTTGTTGCAAATAGGTCACCTAAACAATACCTTCGCCAAAATTTAATTTGGTCGAAATTCACAAGCATCATTCCTGCCTCGGCAGGAATGCCAATATCCTTTTTTTGATATTGGCGACGGTATTTTAAACAGGCTGCATATTCAGTGATAGAACCAAAATTACCACAACGCTTACAATTGGCGCACATACCCACTCCCATAGAAAAACTGGAACGCTTGGGTAAATATTTAGGCGGCCCAGACATCTACATCAAACGGGACGATTTAACTGGCCTAGCAACCGGTGGCAATAAAACACGCAAACTAGAATTTTTGGTTGCAGAAGCCTTAGCCCAAGGCAGCGATCATTTAATTACAACCGGTGGGCCGCAAAGCAATCATTGCCGTCAAACGGCTGCTGCTGCTGCCCGCTGTGGCCTTGGTTGCAGCCTCGTTTTACGTGGACATGCACCGGACACAATCACTGGCAATTTATTGCTTGATAAGCTCCTGGGGGCACATATATATTGGACCGAAGAGCGTGCTGTGAAAACAGTGATTGCTGAGGTTGTTGCCGAACAGAAAAATATAGGCCACACGCCCTACGTCATTCCTTTGGGCGGCTCAAATGTCCTGGGAGCATCAGCTTATGTGCTCGCCATGCAAGAATTGATGATACAGCTAGCTGCATCTAATCTCAACATTGATTTTATCGTCTTTGCTAGCAGCAGTGGTGGCACACATGCGGGTATCCTGTTGGGCGCACATACCTACGATTTTCGAGGGTCAGTGCTTGGCATTAGCATCGATCAGCCGGCCGAAGCACTGCAAACACAAGTCGGCGCATTGGCAACAGCAACTGCCACTCATTTAGGATTAGGTACATTATCTTTGGCCGATAAGGTGAGCGTTAACGATGATTATTTAGGCAATGGGTATGCCCAAGTTGGTGATTTGGAACGCGAAGCAATCCGTATAGTGGCCCAATTGGAAGGCGTTTTACTCGACCCCGTTTATACGGGTCGGGCAATGGGTGGATTAATTGACTTGATTCGGTGGGGAGCTTTTACACGCGGTCAATCAGTGCTTTTTTGGCACACTGGCGGTACGGCCGCATTGCCGGCTTTTGCAGACAAACTGCTTTGAAAGTGCGGAATGACGAATGTAGAGGGCGGCATAAATTGACCCCTACTTGTGGTTTACTTAAACACGAACAGAAAAGAATACAAAAAATGGAGGTATGGAATGCCCGTAGAGCAAGAATCAACATCAAGTAAGGGTGGATCATCTGCGAAAGCAGCACAAGATGAAGCCATGGCAAAGTTACGTGCTAAACGTAAAGCCAGAGAAAAAAAGGCAGCAGATGAAGCCGCCAAGGCAGACGCTGTTGAATTTAATAAAGCCCAAAAAACGCAAACCCCGAAGGGTATGGAAATCGATCAGGAAAAGAAAGCAGAAGAAGTCGAAGAAGCTGCACCACCTGCTCGCAAATGGGAGTTTTTTGCTGAACATACTGTGGCTCCCGGTGAAAATCTGAGCAAAATTTCCGAGAAGTATTATGGCAATCAAGGCTATTGGAAACCACTTTATGACGCCAACCAAGCTGTCATCGGTGACAATCCCAACGTAGTGGTTGCTGGCACAGTCCTAAAAATCCCCAAACTTTA
>CAYGMR010000284.1:3862-7814 GCA_964350725.1 uncultured Ardenticatenaceae bacterium
GTGACAATCCCAACGTAGTGGTTGCTGGCACAGTCCTAAAAATCCCCAAACTTTAGTCGTTACAACGAATTGGGTAAGGAACGAGTATTTCCTAATTCATTCTTGATTTGTCCAATGCCTACAATTTAACAAAATTGTAGGCATTGGAACCCGTTTTTTAGCCGACCGCACGCACAAACAGCAAATACATCCCCAACAAATAGACAATCACAATGGCCAGCGCATCAACCTCGAAAAAGAGTATTTTTCGTTCGATCCGTGATAAATTGCCCAGTAGAGCCATGTTTGTCAACAGCAATCCTAACAGACCAACTAACGCGAAAACCGGGTCGATCGCACTTAAAAAGCTGCCATCCAAATAGAAGAAATCAGCCAATCCCAACGCCAACATATTAAACACGCTCGATCCAAACAGATTCCCCACCGCCATATCATATGCACCCATGCGCATAGCAGCTAGCGCGGCCACTAATTCTGGCAAAGAAGTCACAACGCTGAGCAAGGCTGTGCCCACGAAACCGGTTGCCAACCCAGTAATTGTGGCTATTTCGGTACTGGCCGTTACGAGTTGGGGCACAACTAACAACAGTACAATTGCAGCGAGTGCAAATCCAATGAGCCCATGCCGTAAGGTAGGAAATTGTGGGCTCACCTCTGTTTTTGTCGCGGCAGTTTTGCTACTTCCCATGCTGCTTTCACGTTGAATCAGCCAGACACCGCCAAAATAGACAGCTATAATCAACAGGCTATCTACGCCTACCCAACCGATTGAGACATCTATTTCGCCCAAAATGGAGATAATAGCGATCAACATCAGAATGGTGATCAAGGCCGCCGTGAGTGTGTGGCTCAGTGCGACCTTTCGGAGAAGTGGCACCTGGTAATTACTCAAATCAACTATTGCTAAAAGCAGCATGTTGACCATGTTGCTGCCAAAGAAGTTGCCAGCAGCCAGGTCAGGAAAACCAGCCTGGAATGAACTAATGGAAGCAATGAGTTCTGGCAAAGAGGTCGCGCCCGCGAGAAAAATTGTGCCTACAAAAACGCCGCCCAATTTGGTGCGCACTGCGATAATATCACCATATTTGGCGAGTTGGGTAGCTGCGATGACGACAATCGCAGCGGTAAAGATGAATTTGAGCCAGACCATTGGATTTACTCGCTGCTTGAATCTGTGTCTTGAGAATAAGGTTCGGGAATGCCCCAGGTTTTGACGACCGGGACTGTGTAGATGATGCCGGTATGCGGCTGGGTTAAATCGCCGATGATGGCTTCGGTGGCCGCAACGGCCGTTTCTGCCACATCCATCCCTTCAATCACGGCAAACAATGTATTATGCCCCACACGCCCACTACCAAATATCTGCGTAAAGCCAGCAAACATCGGCCCCGCTTCGGTGCGCTGCAAGACCCGATTCACACCGGTACTTTCTAGAATCGTCACCCCTTTCACACCCGCTCCAATCCAAGCATCCAAAACTTCGTTCAAGCGGGTACTATCATCCAGAACCATAATCAACATATACATAGCATTATTCCTTGCTTGCGCGGTAGTCAACGTAGGTTTGTTGCGCAGAGGCTAGCCAGGCAGACAATTCGGATTCATCTTCAGACAACAATAAAGCGCTGATTGCTGTCAACGCGGTCTGAAATTGGTTGAGTTGTTCCAAAACGGCCGTTTTATTCGTCAACAAAATATCCAACATCATGCGTGGGTCTGATCCCGAAAGACGGGATGTGTCGCGAAAACCAGATGCGCTCACCGGCCAGACAAACTCATCATCCAACGCAGCGGCCGTGTGCATCAGGACGGCCGAAATCAAATAAGGCACATGGCTGATGGCGGCGGTAATGCGGTCATGACGCGCGGCATCCAGGAAAAGCGGTTGGGCGCCGATGGTCGCAATAATTTCTAGGGCGAGTTGTTCGATGGTGGGGGTGGTACGGCCGTTGCGTGTCAAAATAAACGTTTGCTCTTGATATAACGCAGCATCTGCCGCCAATAAGCCGGCCGTTTCCTTGCCACACATCGGATGGCCGCCAATGGCTTGAAACTGTGCGGGTAAAGCCCCCAATGTCGTGTTAATCGTTTGTTTCGTGCTGCCGAGATCGAGTATCAAACAACCTGCAGGACAGAGACGTGGTAAGTCGGCTAACAAATGCAGGATGGTTTGCACCGGTGTTGCTAGAACCAGTAAATCAGCCGTTTGCAGCCCCAGTGACAGATCGTCGGTGACTTGATCAACCACATGCGCACGCAGCGCATATTGACGTGTGGCGGCGTGACGATCCACGCCGATCAGCTGTGCCGCCTCACCGCGCAAAGCCAGCGCCAGAGAGCCGCCCATTAACCCTAAACCAACAATGCAAATGCGTGTATCTTTAAGCAACATAGTTTCACTCAATGGCTACAGCGAATTGAGGAAGGAACGAATTTTTCTTTATAGGACTAAATTCCTTCCTTTCTTTCATTCGTTGTTGTCATCCCAACAATCACGCCCTTATTATCTCTGCACCGCTGGTGGCTGGGGACACATAAATTTGGGGCGTGAGCTTGGTGGCGGATGCGTAGGCGGATGTGACGGCCGTTACAAAATCATCCACCCCTTCTGCCGCTACCAACGCCACAGCACAACCGCCAAAGCCACCGCCCGTCATGCGTGCGCCGTAACAACTCGGCTGCTGACGTGCTAAAGCGGCCATCGTATTCAACATGTCGTTTGAAATTTCAAAATCGTTTTGCATACTTGCGTGACTGGCATTCATCAATTGGCCGAAGGTAACAGCATCGCCAGCGCGCATGGCGGCAGATGCTTTTAAGACGCGTGCATTTTCTGTAATGACATGTTTGGCGCGGCGACGCGTGAGTTCATCAAGCTCAGGTGCGTGTGCATTGAATGTCGCTTCATCCACATCGCGCAGGGCGGGCACGCCAAAAAAGGCGGCGGCGGCTTCACATTGGTCGCGCCGTTCGTTGTAGGCCGAATCGACCAGACCGCGCCGCGTTGAGGTGTCCATAATCACAACTGTCGTGCCGGGTGGCAGCGGCACAGCTTCGGTTTCCAGAGATCGACAATCGATCAACAGTGCATGATCCACTTGTCCAGCGGCCGAAATCATCTGATCCATGATACCGGTATGCACGCCGACCCATTTGTTTTCTGCTGTTTGGCCGATTTTGGCCATTTTTGCTGGATGCCAGGGTTGGTTAGAAACGGCCGTAAATGCCCGCGCCGTCGCCATTTCTAAAGCCGCACTAGATGACAAGCCCGCGCCTAAAGGCACATCGCCGACTAACACACCTTCCAAACCGCAAACGCGCATACCAGTCGTTTGCATCGCCCAAACAGTGCCTTTGATATATTCGAGCCAACCGCTGTTATGGTGTTCGATATTGGCTAATTCGAAACGACCCAACTCTTGATAATCCAATGAATATAACTCGACATAGCCATCGGTACGTGGACGAATCGCCAGGCAAACGGCGCGGTCGATTGCCATTGGCAAAACAAAGCCTTCATTGTAATCGGTATGTTCACCAATCAAATTGACACGGCCGGGAGCGCGTATGATGAGAAACGGCCGTTCGCCATACCGGTCTTCAAAAGCGGCGGCTGCTTGTGCTTGAATGCTTAATCCTGAATGCATAACGATTTGATCACTCCCCAAATTATGCCTGTTAATCCCCAAAATGTGTAATTATGTTCAAAATGAGGATAATTCATGCGATTGTGATTTATGCCACAATCTTTGTTAAACTCAACAGCGGATAAGGATAGTAACAGATAAGTAAGCGTTCACAACTCAGGTAGTGAGTCATTTTGACGGAAGATAGACGACAAAGGATGGGAAGCACGGTCATTTTCCCTCTGTTTTGCGTCGAAACTTTAAGCACTTTTGCGCATATTTGTTCTTGGCCCTACCCGCTGTAGTCATCTGAATAAAGTCAAAAC
>CAYGMR010000285.1:0-7806 GCA_964350725.1 uncultured Ardenticatenaceae bacterium
ACAACGTTCGGGTTCACAATGTAGGCCGATCTCTGTGCAACAACGAAAACTTACCTTTTTACGCGATGGATTACCTTGCTCTGCTCACTGGTGGCGAATTCCATCGGCCCGCTGCTGCCAGTGAATATATGACCGATACATTGATCGCAATGAATTTGGCAATGTCCAAGGACTTGTTTGGCACTTATATGGGACATCTCGACAACTCAGTCGATGTTTATCCACTTGACATTGACAGTTCAATTACAACTGTAGGTGTTGATCATCATTGGTGGTGTCTAACTTGTACACGTTCAGCTGAA
Source organism: uncultured Ardenticatenaceae bacterium (assembly GCA_964350725.1). Taxonomy (GTDB): domain Bacteria; phylum Chloroflexota; class Anaerolineae; order Promineifilales; family Promineifilaceae; genus JAACFF01. The sequence goes on from CAYGMR010000285.1 coordinate 303, forward strand.
AACGGGTTGCCTCCTTCAGATATAGGCGACATAAAAATAGAACTGGTCGATCCCGATGGCAACGTTGTTGACGAGAATACACCTGGTTACCGCAGTCTCAAGACAACAATGCGTGATATGCAAATTATGTTCGAAACATTAACTCACGACGATGCGGGTCAGTGGCAGCTGCGCATAATGGGTAGTGGCGAATATGCTGTCAACGTGTTTGGTAATTCGACCGTTCATATGCAATCAATTGGGAAACAGGTTGCCCGCGCCAACAAAGAATTTGCAGTGCGTGCATTAATTACGGCAGAGGGGGATCACGAGTCAAGTATTCGTTGCCATGAAACCCCTTGCCTACCATTGACCGCAACTTTGAAGCTCATCGGGGTTGACACATTTGCAACAATTCCAGTTAACATGGTCAATAATGACATGCCATCCGTATACGGTGGCGTAGTAACGGTACCAAATCCCGGACTATATCGCCTTGTTGCCGAAGGAACACTGCTCGATGGATCACAATTCATGCGCGTTGATCCAACCCCGATACGCATTCGCACTCATGATATGAATGGGTCAGACAATGGACTTGCTTTGCCAGGCAGTACGCGTTCTGTTTCTTTTGAATTGATCAATGATGGGGCTGCCGGACGTGCAACAGCCACGACTTTCGATTTAGAAGTATTCTCAGAACTGGGCTGGACAACTGCGGATATGATTCCAGATTCGGTGACTTTGGATCCAGGACAATCCGTTCAATACACTGTCAATGTAGACATTCCCGCTGATGCTGACGTTGGTTTGATCGAAGACAGCACGCTTGTTGCCGTTCCACAGAATGACTTGGGGGCAACTATCTCAAGCTCATCACAGACGCTCGTTGTGGATCAATTGTCCAGTTTTCTGCCGTTGATTTTGAAATAAGCAGCCTAGGTATCCTTACCTCGCACTGGGAAGCGCGGTAAGAAACCACAGCTACTTTTCTAACAGATACCGGGTTGTTTACAAGCCCCGGTATCTATTTTTTAGCAATTATACCGATCTACAAGAAAAACAAGAGCCAACGATAATAAAGGCGCCTACGAAAAACTGTCTGAAGGCAGCATAATTTGGAAATCATGTAACTCTTGTGCAGATTGCACACGTCCTATAGGTTCAGGCAATGTCACATCCTGCGGCTCGGTAAACACAGCTAATCCATCTGGAATATCATCATAGAATCCCAAAAACAAATCTTGTTCACACCTACCACAAACCAGCCAGCGCACACCCTCTACGTCCATCAGAAAACAAAGTAATGGCAATGAATCACCATCGAGCAAACGGCCGTATTCATTGATGATCGCATACACAGCAAAATCGTGGATGATCGCATAACTGGACTATTTTTGCGCCTTGTTCTCGTTTTCCCGCCAGGGCAAATCCAACGAAGCAACTGGCTGACCATCCGGTTTGGCAAAACGTACATGTTTGCAGGGGTCTTTGGGCAGCCAAGGCTGAGGACAATGGGAGATTAGTACCCATATTTAGTCAACTTGTTAGCGTTTCAGCTAAATATTGATGTGCTGATTCCACAATTCGTAGCTGTCTCTATTCGGCCAGCGCAAGGAGGTCAGGAAACGGCCGTCGACGCCGATAAAACGCCATCAATTTAGGTATTCGGAAATCCTGAAGCGTTTTAACTGCGGTTTCCTTGAGGAATCGGCAACTCCTTGAACAATTTTAGTTCTAAAAACTTGTTGCCAATTACCTAACCTGGACAAGCCAGAACCAGAATGGTGAACAAAGATTACGCAGATTACACAGAATTCCTTTTTCAATCTGCGGAATCTGTGTAATCTTTGATATTTTTCTTGTTTATTGTACAAGCCTGTCCTGAGCACAGCCGAAGGGAATTTCATTGCTAACGGACTGATACAGTGTTAAATATGTTTTAACGCTTTCTATCAACGAGGGCTGAGCTTGTCGAAGTCCGGGCTTCGACAAGCTCAGCCCTCGTTGGAATGTTAAGTTTTTAATTTAACAGTGTACTAATGGCCTTCAACCAATTCGTCCATTTTAATATTGTAATATTCCCACTGGTCTGGTGCTAAGCTACAGTAGTCAATTTTAGGCGTTGATAGGGATTCTTCTACAACTTCAACAGCATATGCACGAAAATTGCATTGAATCGTTGAGAACATATAACTGTCTAACGCCGCCTTTGTGGCAATCGCAGAAGGAGGCGTGTCAATATTGGCAACATCCTGCCTTACCCCTTGCATTTCTTTAATCACTGGTTCCAAGTTTTCTGCAGGTGTATCTTCAGCTACATGTAAAAGAGTCTCAAACTGCTGTACTACCTCATCCATCGTAGCGATGAATTCGGTTAGCTCTTCATCTTCCAGAAAGCCAATATCCGAGGTGGGTGTTTCCACAGGCAAAGATACTTCTACTTCTCTGCAAGAAGATAGGATAAAAGCCAAAAAAACAACATATGCTATTCTTTTCATGTTACTTACTCCCAATTGACACAACACTCCATTTTCATTGAAAGGCATTGACTTCATGGTCAGAAGCTAGTGGCATAGTATGTATTTTTTTCTTAACATGCAGGAGATTTCAATAATTGTAGAAATCCCCTGCTTTGTTCCACCTAAATAACACAACAAAGGATCATTATAATCCTAAGTCTTTTCAATCCCAAATATCGCAACCTTGCGGCAGGTACCACGTCCAGGTGATATTGCCTTGGCACTCTAACCAACCAGGATCACCTGGATGCCAGTAAGCATCAGTAAAACATTCGTAAAGATGGGAGCTATACACTTCACAAACACACCCCAGACCAATAACATCTGGTTCTGGCGGGGGTGCCTCATCGGGAATAGCTGCTAACGCGGGTAAGGGAGAGATGAAAACCAGCCCTGCTATCACTAGAGATATCACTAACATTAAAAGCAAAGTGCTCGATATTACCTTGTAGATTTTATTTTGCCCTAACATTTTCTAAAAACCAATTCGATTTTTAGAGAAACGACTAAGCCAGCCCCCATAAAATCTCTTTTGTTCGAAGCTAGTATAGAACAATCTAGATGCTTTGCGTAAGGGAAAAACAGGACATTTTTATGTCCACTTCTGGACAAGAGGCCGGGAGGTTTTCATTCAAGCAAGTTTAGTAACCCGGCTTTATAGGTCGTTTCCACTCGTGTATTGGTATTCAGTTTGAGGTATAGTTGGTCTATATCCCGTCGAATTGTACGCTCACTCAGTTTTAGAGTCAGGGCCATTTCTTTATCAGTTTTTCCGGCTACGAGCATTTTCAAGACCGCTTTTTCGCGGTCGGTTAGCTGTGGTGGCGCTGTCTCAGGATTAAAAATGTCGCCGAGTAGGGTAGGGTCTATCCAACTATTACCAGCGGCAATTGCCCGAATGGCTTCGGTGAGGCGAAAGGCTGGCGAGCGTTTAGAGATGAAACCAGCCGCTCCCTGTTCCAAGAGCGTGGGCATATGTACTTTGTCATCTATGGTTAACAGCAATAACAGTTTCGCTTGGGGGCAATACTGCGGCAAGTCCTCAAGCGCTTGCCGCAATGATGTGACGGCATTTGATGCTAGCAAAATGATGTGGGGGTTATAGATGCGGCAAGATTCTGCGATTTGATCGCTGTTGTCAATGGAGGCTACCAAACGCAGGTCATTTGTTTTTTCGAGCACTACTTGCACGGCCGTATCAGTAACTGCGTATATATCCACTAATAAAACGCGAATCTTGTCGGGCACTAGTACTTCCCCCCTCAGGAATATATGTTAATGTTTTCTATCCAGGCAAATTTTGATGCAATCAGCTTACAATACGGTGTCCACTGTTGTCAAATAGTTATTAAATTATGATGAGAAGCGATGCTTTGCAGACATGCACTTTCACCCTTAAAATTTACGGCGCACCGCCATTCTTGTGATATACTTTGTCCTGCGGGAGATTACAACAAAACCATTCCAACACGAGCAGCAAACGCTCCTTTTCTTTTAGATAGGCAGCGTCAGGCGAACCATTTATGAGCGAACATCAACCATTTGTCCATCTGCATGTCCACAGCGAATTTTCCCTGCTCGACGGCCTCAGCCGTATCGATGATTTGGTCAATCGTGCTGTCGAACTCAACCAACCAGCCATCGCGCTCACCGACCACGGCACGATGTATGGCACCATGCCATTTTACCGTGCCGCAAAGCATGCAGGTGTCAAGCCAATCATCGGTGTCGAGACCTATTTGTCGATGCGTGGTATGCGGCAAAGAGACCCCCAACTCGACAAAGAGCGCTTCCATATGCTGCTGTTGGCCCAAAATCAGACTGGCTATATGAATTTGCTTGAAATCGCCACCACCTCCCAATTAGAAGGCTATTATTATAAACCACGCATTGATCGGCATTTTATGGCTCAATATAACGAAGGTATCATCGCGACCACGGGCTGTATGGCTGCTGAAATTCCGCGTGCCATTGGGAAGGGCAATATGCAGCTTGCCCACGAGCTGATGGGTGAATATCTCGACATCTTTGGCAAAGAACGCCTCTACATCGAACTACAAGAACACCACATCCCTGAACTATCAGAGATTAACAAAAAGCTCATTGAAATGGCACCGCACTTTGGCATGCAAAATAATTTTCTGGCGACCAATGATGTGCATTACACCCTCTCTGAAGATGCCACGCCGCATGAAGTGTTACTCTGTATTCAGACCGGATCAACTGTCAAAAATCCCAAACTGACTTTCTCTGACAAAGAATATTATTTGAAGTCACATGCTGAAATGCTGCATCTTTTCAAGCGTAACGGCTATGCAGAAGATTTGGTACTAAATTCGTTAAACAACAGCCTGGCCATTGTCGAGATGTGTGATGTCAACCTGGATTCTGAAGGCTATCATCTGCCTGAATTTGAAGTGCCGGAAGGTCACAATGCACACTCGTACATGCGCCATCTATGCGAAGAAGGTTTGATTTGGCGCTATGGTGAAGAGCGGGCACGCAACGATACAGGGTTGCGCCAACGCCTGGAACATGAGATGGGCATCATCAACCGCATGGGCTTCGACACCTATTTCTTAATCGTGTGGGATTTGTGTGAATGGGCAGCGCGCAGTGATGGTTGGTGGGAAATGCACCAAGACCCCTTCCCCTACGACAGTTACTCTGAATGGAAACAAAACGACATTTGGTGGAATGTGCGGGGTTCGGGTGCGGGCTCGGTTGTCGCTTACACGTTGGGCATCACGAGCATTGACCCACTCGTCAACGGTCTCATCTTCGAACGCTTTTTGAATCCAGGGCGTGTTTCTATGCCCGATATCGATCTGGATTACCCTGATGATGTACGCGGCTTGATGGTCGCTTACACAAAACGGCGTTATGGCGCGGAAAAAGTAGCCCAAATCATCACTTTTGGGACGATGGGCGCACGCGCTGCCATCCGTGATGTGGGGCGTGCCATGGATATGCCGCTGGACTCTGTCGATGGCATTGCGCGTTTGATCCCGGCGATCCCGGGTAAACCGGTCAAAATCGACAATGTTTTAGACCCCGATAACGAGTTTTATGCGGCTGAACTACGCGATCGTTATAAAAATGAAACGGCCGTTCGTGATCTCCTCGACACTGCCAAAAACCTGGAAGGGATCGCTCGCCATGCTTCCAGCCATGCGGCGGGCGTGATTGTCTCGGATCGGCCGTTGCAAGAATATGTGCCACTCAACCGCCCAACAAGCGGCGAAGAAGGATTAGGCGGCGTTGATCGGGTGACACAATGGCCGATGGAAATTGTGGAATCGATTGGCTTGCTCAAAGTCGACTTTCTAGGCTTGAGCACACTCACTGTCATGCGTCGTGCCGCCCGTCTGATTGAAGAACGCTATGGCACCGTCTACACCATGGACAATATCCCTTACGACGAAGGGCATGTAGGGCCAGATGCAACCAAAGATCCCGCAGCGTTATTTGACATGCTGGGTCGTGGTGATGTGGCTGGCGTATTCCAGGTAGAAGGTGCCGGTATGCGTCGTCTCATGATGGATATGAAGCCAACGCGCTTCGACCATATCATCGCGGCTATTTCACTGTATCGTCCAGGGCCGATGGAAAACATCCCCGAATATACACGCCGCATGCACGCGGCCATCTATGACAATAAAAATATTGTCGAATACCATACGCCCGCGTTGGAACCAATTTTGAAGGATACCTATGGCATCCTTGTCTACCAGGAACAGATCATCCGCATTGCTTCTGATTTGGCAGGTTATGAGCCTGGCGAAGCGGATATGATCCGTAAAGCGGTCGCCAAGAAGAAAAAGAAGCTCATGGCTGAGCATCGTGTGAAATTTACCGAAGGCGCCATGGGCCGCGGATTTAGCCAGGAGGTGTGTGATGCGATTTGGGGAGACATTGAATTTTTCGCACGTTACGGTTTTAACAAAGCGCATGCTGCCGATTATGCCAAAGTAACTTGCCAAACCGCTTTTCTGAAAGCCCATTATCCGGTTGAGTATTTGACCGCTATGCTCAGTGTAGAGCGTGATAATACTGACAAGGTGCGCCGTTACTTCGCTGAGGCAAAAAACCTGGGTATCGATATCGCCCCACCAACCGTCAATCGCTCCGGGCTAGATTTCACAATTGAGGATGATGCTGAACGCCCCATTATCCGCTTTGGCTTGGGCGCGATCAAAAATGCAGGGGCTGGTGCGCTGAGTCTAATCATTGACGAACGCGAAGCCAATGGTGAATTCGTCAACCTGCAGGATTTATGTGACCGCGTCGATTTGCGGCGTGTAGGCAAACGTGCGCTAGAATTTATGATCAAAGCGGGTGTCTTCGAAGGGTGGGGCAGCGTGTCCCAATTTATGGAAGCTATGGATCGCATTGTCAATGAAAGTGGCAAGAATCACGACGCGGCGGCTGCGGGCCAAATGAGCTTGTTTGGCGCATTTGGCGGTGGTGGCAACGGCGGCATTAAGATGACGGCTGCTTTGCTCAAACCAAAAGATAAAATTAAACCCATCGAACATAAGACTTTGTTGGAGTGGGAAAAAGAGGCATTAGGTGTCCATGTGTCAGAACATCCATTAGAACGGCCGTTAGCCATGCTGCAGCCACACACCAATGCCACAATCGGCGACCTTGACGCGACCTGGAATGGTAAACAAGTACGCATCGCGGGCATGATCAGCCAATTGCGCACCTTAACCACCAAAAAAGGGGACCCGATGGCGTTTGGTGCGCTCGAAGATTTAGACAACCGCATTGATCTTGTCTTTTTTCCACGCACGTGGAAGGCTGTGCGTGAAAAAGTGCAAGTGGATCAGGTTTTATTGCTTAATGGCAAAGTGCAGTTAAAGGGCGAGGATGTAAACATTATCGTAGACAGTGTCACGACGACGATAGAAAATGCGCAAGCGGCCGACAGGGGTTGGGCGGAGGAGTACGTGCCACCGACAGTTCAACCGCCCATGCCACAACCACCTGACCAAACA
>CAYGMR010000286.1:0-7298 GCA_964350725.1 uncultured Ardenticatenaceae bacterium
GGTACCATCATTTTCCAGCACCAGTAGACTAAGGCTTAGGTCTTCATTGCCGGGACGGGCAATTGGGTAAACAGCTTGAATGCCATTTGGAAAGTTGCCAATATTGCGGGCGGTATTAATTTCTGCTGCAGGGTTTATCGCATAAATTTTTTCGTCAGTGACGATGATGATTTCTGGGTGGCTGTTGTCAGTTAAACCCAAAATAATTAATTGGCGGATCGGAGCCGCTTCTGAGGTTGGAACGGCGTAGGCCCAAACTAATTGTGCATTGGCATCGTAAATGAGTGTACGGCCGTCTTCTGTACCCACGATGATGTCATAATCACTATCTCCAAGAATATCGCCAACTGTTAAAGCCGTGATGGGTGTGTTAACCGGTTGTTGCCATAAGCGTTCACCGCGATTTTCACGCAGCTCAACCCAAGCAACGGGGGGTGTTGATCCTGCTGGCGTCGACATCTCTTCAGCGGACAGATTGCGTGCCAAAACGATGCCAGATGGCTTTCCTGCCCCATTTGGTAACAAAGCCATGTGGGTCACGATATCGCCGGTGTCGTGCAGCCAGCGGATGGCGCGGTCATTGCTCAAATTGTGGATACGGCCGTCTTGTGTGCTGACAACCAGTTCCTCCTCACCGTCACCGTCAAAATCAGCAAAAAGCGCGGCTGCTGGCGCGGCATTTAATGGATACGCCCATTCGGGGACATTTTGATTATTGCCGACTCCCAACCCTAATAATTCCAAAGTTGCGAAGCGTGTGATCAATAACTCACTAATGCCATCTTGGTCACTATCGATAAATTGCGATAAGCCTAAAGGGTCTATATTGGCAAGTTTTGATAATGCCTGGCCTTCGTTATCAAGGATAATGATGTCAGCAGGTTCAGAGCTTTCTTGTGTGGCTGCTAAGATTGCCGCTAATACTGGTTGGTTATTTGTGCCATTTTGCGTCCCGGCAGAAAGGTTGAGGACTGGGCGGTCGGCTGCTTCGGTTAAATTGTTTGCCCATACACGTCGCCCTGCACCATCGAAAACAACGACCGATCCGACTTCACTACCAACGGCTAACAGGTCGCTGTCCGGTTGGGAAACGGCCGTCATGCTCGTTACAGGGGTGTTGAGGGTACGCAGCCATACGCGCTGGCGGTCTGGTCGATAAAGATTAACATCACCGAGGCTTGTGCCCGCCGCTATGAGCCGTTCGCCAGGGTTAAATTCGAGCACTTCGAGTGCTGTGATACGTCCAGAATGTGGTTTGGCCCATTGTTCACTGTCATCGTCGATATAAACCAATTGGCTAAAACGGCGCGGTCCGAAAATGGAAAGTACAATCTCATCTTGCCCGTCATTGTCAAAATCGGCGACGAGTAATTGTGGTGCAGTTGCGGGTGTAGGTGTTGTACGCTCAATGTATTGCCAGAGGAGGTTGCCGTGAGCATCATAGCGCAGGATTTGGCCTGTTTTTAGTAAGACCAATATCTCCTGTGGGCTGTCGGGACTATTTTGAAATGCTGTAATTTCCTGGGGCAAAAAATCGTATGCGTCCAGCCAGATTTGTTCGCTTTCTAAACCGCTGCTCGTTAATTGGGCTGGGGGGATGTCATAGGGTGCCAGCCGGGCACGCCAGATTTCTGAACCATTGGCATCTAACAAGATCAAAAAGTTACGAATGCCGACCAGCACCGATAAAGTTTGATTGTCATCAGAATTGAGGTTTATTGCTTGCAAGGCATTGATGGGTTCGTCGGCTTGGTAACGCCAGAGGCGTTGGCCATCAGCACCGATGAGGTCAACACGGCCGTTTTCGTCCGCGATTAGAATTTCATTGATGCCGTCATAATTGACATCGGCGGTTAACACGTGGTCAAGTTGTCCTGAGGCGGCATATTGCCAATAGCTGGGCAGGTCGGGTTGGGTTTGGGCGTGAGTTGGGGTGGGGTGGTGCGAGAAAAGATAGAAAAAAATAGCGAGCAGCATCAAGCTGAGTATTGTCTGAAAATATCTGTGGTGAAAGGGTTGTGGGTGTTTCACACCAGGTTACCCAGGAGCGCGCAGGGCGTAGCCAACGCCACGTTCGCTAACTATCCAGTTGCCATACGGATCGATGGCACGACGCAAGCGTTTGATCAGGGTTTTTAGGCGGTCTGGATCATCTACCAACACTTCACCCCATACGGCCGTTTCTAAATCTTCGCCGCGCACAACCTGGCCTTCAAATTGACATAATCTGACAAGGATGTTGAACTGTGAAGTTGTCAGGCTGATCAAATCTCCCTCGGCCCACGTTTGATGGCGTTGAAAATCAATCACAAAAGGTCCGGCTTGCACCAATCCAGTCACTTCCTGGCGACGTACAAAGCGACGCAGAATTTCGCTGCTGTAAACATATTTGTTCTCTGCGGGATAGAGCAAACATTGTTGATCGAGTTGCCGTAAAACATCAATAGGCGCATCGGCAATGGCGAGAGCATATTGTTCTTCGGCTGAAAGGTTATGCCATAGATACCACAAATGGGAATTGGCTTCCATTTCGATGGCATTGTCTAACTGCGTGTAGTCACTGTCTGTGAAATTATCTTGTTGCACAGCTTGGAAGGCGTGATAGCCGGCGATATGTAAGAAGAAGGGGTGTGGTCCCACCAAAAAAAGCAAATGGTCACGCAGTTGGGTCGAAAATGTAATCGACGTTGCCGCCAGTCGATTCTTCAACAATGCACAGCCTTCTTCGGGAGTGAATAGACCCAATGGCAGCGTGACGAAAATGTTGAAGAAGGGCGAACTGAGGATTTCTTCTTCGGCGGTGATGGCAAACAACGGCCGTTGACTGGCTGTGAGAAAAGCGAGCCCGTATTTTGTTGTCAAACCGCGTAAACGTGCGAAGAAATAGGGGGTCAAATGTTCATTGGCGGCCAACAACTCAAATTCGTCTAAAAAGACCGCCACTGGCACATCGTTACGGCTGATTTGATGTAAAGCACGATCCAATCCGCGGTAGGTGCCCGGCTGATTGATCGGATCGATGTGAATGTTTGCATCTTCGGCCGCATCCAGAATTTTGGAGAGCAAAGCTTCGTAAACTTCTTCTGGTGGTGACCCGCCAAGTTCCTGACAATCAAGCAGCACAAAGACCGCTTTGGGGGGGTGCAGGTTAAAGGCGGCGCGTACTTCATCGCGACAAAGATGCATGAGCAGCGAGCTTTTTCCGATGCGGCGTGGACCAATTAGCGAAACGCTTTGTCCATTGCGCAATAAACCCAAGATTTGGTTGATTTCGGCCTCACGTCCCTGAAAAAATTCAGCGCGACGAATGGCCCCTCGGTGGAAAAATGGATTGTCTATGCTCGTCATGTTGTTTATTGTAATCCGTATCGTTGAAATCGTAAAACGATGTTAAAAGTTGCAGGTAGCAGGATTGCGGGTTGCAGGGTTGCAAGTCGCTGAGAAGCGTACTTTTTAACTTTGCCACCTGCCCCTTGCCACCTTTCCCATTTGGCGTATGATTACGGTATGAGTGACGATTTTTTGGGACGTTTGCGACGCTTAGGTGTGACGAAGGGCACACGTAATTTGAAGCCTGCTGCACCACAACGGCCGTTACGTTCCCAACCCGATTCCCCAGACCCACAAAGCCTACACCAATTATTCCCTGGCGGGCGTGTTGAAGAAACGGCCGTTGGCGGTTGTTTTGTCCTTGATAAAGTCTATCCGATCAGCTACCAACATGGGGGTGACAAGCTGCAAGATTTGCTGACCTATTCTGCGCAGCCCGCCGCGATTATTTGTCAGGACAATCGTTTTGCGGATTTGGATTTACGGGATTTCTTATTTTTGGATACGGAAACGACTGGTTTGGCGGGTGCCGGCACATTGGCATTTATGGTGGGTGTTGCCTTTTTCGAGCAGGATGCTTTTGTTGTGCGCCAATATTTTTTGCGCGACCATGCCGATGAAGCGGCGATGTTGACTTTGTTGGACGGTCTGTTGGCAGAAAAAGCCGGCTTGATTACGTTTAACGGCCGTACCTTCGACCTGCCTCTGCTCGACACCCGTTTTTTGATGAATCGTATGTTTAATGCTATTCGTGAACGGCCGCATCTCGATTTATTACAGCCAGCACGCCGTTTGTGGCGTAATCGGCTGGGTTCGGTGGCTTTGGGTAACTTGGAAAAGAATCTGCTCGGTTTGCGCCGTACCCATGAGGATGTCGAAGGGTGGCTAATTCCCACTTTGTATCATGATTATCTGCGCAGTGGTGACGCCAACGCCATGCAGCGCGTTTTTTACCATAACCAGATCGACATGCTATCGATGGTCACACTTGCATGTCGCGTCATCAAACAGTTTGCCCATGCATCTAATGCCGATAATCCGTTGGATTTGTTTAGTTTGGGGCGGTGGCAAACCGATTTGGGTTTGATCACAGAGGCTGAGCAAAACTTAAAACGTGCAGCTGAGGGTGATTTGCCGTTGGCGTTTTACCATCAGGCTTTGCAGCGTTTGGGATTATTGTTGAAGAGAAACGGCCGTCGTGATGAAGCCGTCCCCCTCTGGCAGCAATGGGCCGCCACCACCTTTGACAGCGTCGAACCGCATCTCGAACTGGCCAAACATTATGAATGGCACACCAAAGACATCCCTACAGCCATCCAATGGACCGAAGCCGCCCTCAACCTTACCGACCGTTGGCCAGCCGCCCATGCCGCCTTGATCCATGCAGAACTAAATCACCGCCATTCGCGTCTCAAAGCCAAACTACCCTGATAAAACAACGGATACTTTTCAATACGTCCTAGGGGAGCCTCCGGGAGGTTTAAACCAGTACTAGATCGTAGATGGAATCTCCCGGAGGATTGCCCCGAACTCGATCATCGTCGTTTACGTGTAATTGGTAAGTTAAATGAGGGGTGTGCAACATCGAGTAATTAGTCTGCACACCCCTCATTTAAATCGCAGAACAAATAATCGAAGCTTTTATCTTGACTGCGATACCAATATTGATACTATATAGGAATGGCGTTCTGTTGAACGCATCTTGGCGCAAATGCGACGCACTTCGAAAGGGATTCGGTTTAGTGATCTATGCAAGGTTTGCGAGCATTATTTCGGTGAACCTCGCCAAAGCGGCAGCAGCCATCGTATATATAAAACACCTTGGCAAGGCGACCCGCGTGTGAACATTCAAAATCACAAAGGTAAAGCTAAAGCTTATCAAGTAAAACAAGTGTTAAAAGCAATTGATAGATTGGAGAAAAAACGTGATTCTTGAGCAAGATCGTTATACCTATCGGGTAACCTGGTCGGAAGAAGATGAAGAATACCTCGGCCAATGTGTGGAGTTTCCTAGCCTCAGTTGGTTGGCTGATAACCCAGAAGATACATTACAAGGTGTTCGCCAGGTTGTAGCTGATGTTGTGGCTGATTTGAAAGCAAATAACGAACCTATCCCTGAACCGATTGCTATTAAGCAATATAGCGGCAAATTTTTGGTGCGCATACCACCGGAAACGCATCGCCGTTTGGCTCTTGAAGCGGCAGAAGCTGGTATCAGTCTAAACCGGTTGGCAAGTGCCAAACTAAGTCAGCAAGTCTAGATCAACTCTATGAGAGATTTAAGTTTATATCCATTTGAGATTCATCCTTTATCCGCAGAAGATGGTGGAGGGTATTTGATTTCGTCCCCAGATTTTTCGGAATGCATTTCGGATGGAGAGACACCTGAAGAAGCGATTCAACACGGATTTGATGTCCTTCAAGAGACCATCTATGTACTGGAAAGCTTGAACCTACCAATACCCAGATTGTAGATGGAACCTCCCGGAGGATTGCCATGGTTTGTTTGCCCCATGTTTCAGAACCATTTAACGCAACGAGCGCGTTTGTTTCATCATGCGTTGGTGAGTTTGTATGTGAGTGTAGGCGTATTTGTTTTGGGCAGTTTAATTGGGGCGCTGTTGGATATGGCTGGGCAACCTTCGGGGGGAAGTTGTTCAGGCAATAACAAAACCTTAATTGAGCGTGCTTTGCCGTATATCCAGGCATAAAACCTTTAATCCTCTAGCCAAGGAATAACATTGCCATTGTGGTCAATGAGTTCAATTCCATGTTCCACGCACCAACGTCCAATTGCCTGCTCCATCGCGTCAAACAGGGCGTCGAGTGAATCATAATCTTCTTCTGCTGTCCAAACAAGACCACCATGATCAACAACTGCCGCATGAGGTTCCCAGGATTCCATCTGACCGACCATGATTTTCCCATCTACTACCCAGCTGGCTATAAACGGATACTTTTCTTCAAGATAACCCATCTTTGCTCCCATTATCTTTAATTCACACTTCAGATTCAATGCGCCAAAATTCATCCGTTTGGGCGTAACAAATTTTCGCTTGGAATGTGTCATTCTGAGCAGAGCGAAGAATCCCAGAGGCGTTGGTCAATTCCAAGCCGTCGCGATGCTTCACTGCGTTCAGCATGACAGGGGGCGTGTGTTTCTTCACCAGAAAACTAATACTTACCCCCACCTGAATGCCAAACACATCATGCGTTGTGCCAGAGAGTTTCGGGTTTTTGCGCACATTGCCACCCAAATCGAGGATATAAATTGCGTCAAAATCTTGTCCCAAATGCTGGCGCATCCCATCAGTGGCCAAGCCATTAACAAAACCGCTGTTCGACACAAAAGCGACAATGCCCTCATCCCCAATCCGATCCGCCGCCAACGGAATGCCTTGACATACACATCAGACAAAGCCACTTTGTTCGTTTGTCTGGAATCTTTGGCATAAGTTTCCGCGACGCGCTCACCCAGCACGTGGTATTTGCGGTTCTTGCTGTTGTCGTTCTCGCTTACTTGATGGGCGTTATAGGGCGGGTTACCGATCTCCTGACAGCTATGGCTTGATGGTGCATTCGGCAATAGTACCAACTATCATATGCTGCTAGAATCTCACATTTCTATCTGAGAATTTTCCCATTGGCTTAGTTCAGCCCGCGCAGCAATCAATCTTTTGTATACTTGGGCGAGTTTTTCAGGATCACCTTTTTTAGATGCTTTGAACAAATCTCCTTCAAGTTCGGCAACATCCAAACGCAGGTAATAGTCCAACATCTCTTTGAGATGAGCCAATACGATTTTACCTGTTAAGAGGGGGTGGTTATTGGTGACATTTGCATCAGGAAACTGCAAGCCATGCTCTAGTTCGACCTGTAACCCTTGCTGAAACCACTCAGCCGAAATTTGGAGCGCTTCAGAGCCAACAGCGGCTTGGATAATCCTGGCTTCTTCAACTTCAACCTGC
>CAYGMR010000286.1:7308-7801 GCA_964350725.1 uncultured Ardenticatenaceae bacterium
GTATCTGTCAGTTTGGTCCAGTCGCGAATTCCGAGCTTCTGACACACAAGCTGAACCTCTTCTTTGGAAATAAAATCGGTTATGTTCATTTTTCCTCCCAATTTGCTAATCGTTATGCTTTGAAACTGCACAGTTGGAATATATTTTGTTGAGATTATAGCGGATTCGGAAGGAATGAGAATCCGAATCGCGGCTACGGGGTGGGAATTTATATAGCGTTTGTTTTGTCGCTTGCAAGCGCCTTAATTACTGTATCCAAATCCTTATCTCCGCGCCCACTTAAATTGACGATGATGACTTGATCGGGACTCATTTTGGGGGCGTATTTGAGCACTTCGGCGACCGCATGCGCCGATTCTAGCGCCGGGATGATGCCTTCGGTTTGGGAAAGGACTTGGAATGCATTCAGCGCTTCTGCATCGGTGGCGTAGGTGTAAAAAGCGCGTTCCTGGTCGCGCAGCAGGGCGTGTTCGGGGCCGACGCTGGGGTAGTC
>CAYGMR010000287.1:0-993 GCA_964350725.1 uncultured Ardenticatenaceae bacterium
GTGGTCAAACTGAAGAAGCGGCAGCGCCAACTGAAGAGGCAGCGCCTGTTGAAGAAGCGGCGCCTGCAGACGAAGCGGCAGCGCCTGCTGAAGAAGAAGCGGCACCTGCTGAAGAAGAGGCGGCGCCTGCTGAAGCAGAAGAGCCGGCCGAAGAAGAAGCCGCTGCAACGGAAGTAGTGACTCTGGATGTGATTGCTAGTCAGCCGGAATACCTGAATCTCGAACGGCAGATATGGGATATCTTTGAAAGAGAAAACCCAGACATCAAAATCAACCTCTTTGCAGTAAATGAGGCTGAAACACCCGCGATGATCGCCAAGATAGCCGGTGGGTATTTGCCGCATATTGCCACGACTCCCACCACCACTCAAGACACAGTCACCGAAGCCTACTCTCAATATATGGACCTGAGTGAACTCAGCGACGAGGATTTCCCTTATTGGGATCGCTGGACGTTCGACGTTAAGAATGCCTTCACCGATTCGTATGGCCTGCCCGGACCTCGCGCTTTAGAAGTTATGGCCCCGTGGACTGTTTCTTGGCAATGGCATGATGATCTGATGCAAGAGGCCGGCCTGGATCCACGCAGCGTCACAACCTTTGAAGAATTCCAGGAACTCCTGGAGAAAGGCACAGAGTGGGCTAACAATAACCCCGACGTAGATTACTTCTGGGATCAAGGATGGCATCCACTGGTTCCTCTTGTGTGGGCGAATGCGTGGGCATTGTCATTTCCTGAGGGACAACAAGAGTACCAGAATGCTGTTTGGCGGGGTGAGAAAAAATTCAACGATCCAGACTCTCCCTGGCGTCCTGTCTATCAGTGGTTGAAAGATTCGTATGACAAGGGCCTATTGCCCGAGAATTGGTGGACACGTGAGTGGGAGACCGACTTTGAGGCCAGTTACATCGCCAAGAAATCAGTCATGGTATTCCATGGTCCATGGTTATGGGATAAGACATTGGCCGCCGATCCCACGGCAGTCCAGCTTG
>CAYGMR010000287.1:1003-7785 GCA_964350725.1 uncultured Ardenticatenaceae bacterium
AGAAGGGCAAGACGAATGGGTACAGTGGATCGCACCTGTTGACCTTTTCCGTTGGTACGCCTTAATGGAAGGTGTGCAGGATCTACCTGAATATCCACAAGTTAAAAAGGCTTGGGCCTGGTGGCACAGCCCGGATGTAGTCAAGATGAGAGCAGAAGGTGTTGGTTCTCCGGTTATATACACATTGGATGAGCCGCTCGAGCTGGACGGGGCCGCACAGTGGGAAGCTATCAGGAAAGAGATTGATGTGCCTGGTGGTGTATTTGAGGATGTGAAATTCGTAGATCCTGCGAATTGGGCTGAGGAACAGGCAAAAGCCTATGCTATACCTGGCTCGACGGATACTTGGGATCATAATGGAAACGCATCAGCTAAAATAGGCGAGCTGATGACTGGTGAAATTACTGTTCAAGAATATTTGGATTGGGCTCAAGCTAACTTTGAGGCAAGCTACGATCTTCCGGAATAGCCTTGTTGCAAGTGCATGAGTACTTCGAACCAGAATGATCTCATGACTGCATTGTTTATCTATTGACCGCCTCTGTTTAGGCGTGGTCGAGATAACTCTCACGTCGTTAGGCCAAATTCGGCCTAACGACGTGAGAGCTTATTTGACAATAACAAGCAACTCGTATGACAAAATTGTCGGGAAAATCATTATGTTGAACATTGAAAAACGTTTAGGTGGTCGACGACGAACACGTCGCATAATGAGAGATTGGACCTTCATTTTACCTCAATTGATCTTGTTTGTTGGCTTTACCCTACTTCCCTTCATTGTAGGAATGCCCACGGTGTTTACCGACAAGCTCAGTTTTACGGATACAGATGTGGAATATGTGGGCTTTGATAATTTTGAGAAGATTTTTAATGAGCCAGGTGTCAGTGAGGAGTTTTTTCCGGCTCTGGTGAGGTCTGTCCGTTTTACCATCTTAAACTATGCCATGTCCATTATCTTTGGGCTCAGCCTGGCATTACTTATGTATGAGGTGGGTTTCCATGGCGGGTTTTTCACGGTGATTTACCTCCCGATGATGCTTTCAGGCCTGGCCATAGGATTTATAGCAACCATGCTTTTTTCGCGATCTACAGGGACAGTGAACCTCCTTTTACTCGAATTGGGATTGATCCAAAAGCCCTTTGACATGAAGGCGGCTTCGGGAATCGCTTATATCCTGCCCCTTCTAACCGGGTGGCGATATGCAGGATTCAACATGGCCATCTTTTTGGCGGGCCTCTTGACGATTCCGAAAGAAACTATCGAGGCAGCCATCGTTGACGGGGTTTCGTACTGGCAGAGACTCATTTATATTTATTTTCCTCAAATGATTGGCTCATTTCTAATAGTGAGTATCTTCGCTATCATCGGCTCATTTAACATCTTTGACGAATTAGTTGCTTTAGGCGCATTGTATGGAAACCAAGAAGCCAATTTTCTTTCGATTGTTTTCTTTAAGTATGGCTTTTTAAGGGGGAGATTGGCCGTCGGTTTAACTATGGCTTTACAGCTAGGTATACCACTGTTCATTATAGGATTGCTACTCCAGCGGATTCAGCGACGATTCCAATATGATGCCTAATAGGTGATGGGAAACTCCTATGCAGAAAACAACTAAAGTCAAGAAAAATAATCTAGCTTCGCGCTCTTTATTAAAAAGACGGATTGCGAAAATATTGATATTCACGTTTTTCCTTGCATATACTCTGCTAACGCTCTTTCCCTTTTATGTGCTCTTTGTCAGAACTTTTGTGGGAACGAAGCATTCTACGGATCTATGGCTTCGGCCACCTCCTATGGAAGAAGCGAACCTGGATTATCAGTGGGGAAACCTGTCGGTATTTTATAATCTAGATTTTGACAAAGTTAAAGAGGACTTGGGTATTCCAGGGGATGCTTATATCCAGACTCGTTGGACGCTGCAAAGAATTGCCGAAGAATTCAACATACCTCAACAAAAGATCCAGGATTACTTTACCCCGTATTCAGTATATAGTGGCTGGATGGTTCTGTTTTTCGATCAAAAGTTCTGGCCGGCTTTGTTCAGAACAATTCTGATAACGGCCGTTAGCCTGGTCGGTTTGAATTTGCTCTCCATTCTCACTGGGTTTGGTTTGGCCGGTTTGAAGCGAAAAGACCAGGTAATCGTATTCAATATATACTTGCTCAGTGCAGTCATCCCGTTCATGATGATCTTGCTCCCGCAATATATGATCGTCCAATGGCTGCTAAATTTGGTTCCTGGATATGCTGTGTCTGGTTCATTTGCGCGTAACTTAAGTCAGATTGTGGCCATTATCCTACTGCATATCAAGGGCGGCGCATTAGGGGTTATGATCTTTACAGCATACATCTCATCTATTCCTGTAGATCTGGAAGAAGCCGCTGAGATAGACGGTGCGACCACTTTGCAATATCTGCGTTACGTTCTACTACCACTCTTGAAAATACCTATTGCCTCCTTGACTATTATTGTCCTTCCATCTTTATGGAATGATTTTATGGGACCCTATATCTATCTGGATGCAGAAAACACCACGTTGCTGCCGTTAATCCAGAGCTACACGGGAACGTATACCACCAACTACCAGGTATCGTTCACCGGAATTTTTGTGTCGATTATCCCGTTAGTCTTAATCTATATTTTGTTCCGTAACTGGTTTATCCGTGGGGCGATGTCCGGGGCGATCAAAGGATAGCTGTTAAAAGGAATGTTAATGATTTGCTTTTTACTGGAGGCATTATGAATTCTATTGCTTGTATGCCCGCACGTACTTCTGAAAATATAGAAAAATACAGTCGTATTTGTCGCGAGAATATTTATAAAGAAATGAAAGGTATGTATAGAGAACCGGGGGGAGCATTAAAATATCCATTTTTAGCCCCGGGAAGCAATCAATACCTCGATATGTTATGGGATTGGGACTCATGGTTGAGCAATGTTGCGCTGCGACAAATTTTGCTTGAAAAGGGTAATGAAAAAGACAGAGAACAGGCGCTTAAATACGAACAAGGTTGCGTGCTGAATTCACTTAGCTATGGAGGCATGGACGGATGGATTCCCATCTGGATTGAACGTGATGCGCCCAGCAGAGAAGAGATGCTTAAACTGCGTAATCCTTGGAAAAGCAATATGCACAAGCCGACTCTGGCACAGCACGCAGCTTTTATCGTCAAAAATATGAATGGCGATGCAGAATGGTTGAGAGAAGATTTTTATTATTTGCAAGCCTTTGTAAGCAAGTATCTCAACTTTCATCGTCATTCAACGACTGGTCTAATCTATTGGGAAACCGACGAAGCGATTGGCGTAGACAATGATCCGAGTACCTTTTATCGTCCAAATGGAAGTTCAGGATCAATATTGCTTAACGCGCTCATGTATAAGGAGCTGCAGGCCACCAGTTATCTGGCCAGTTGTCTCAATTTAACCGATATAGCAAAACAGTTTGGGCGAGAGGCTGATAATTTGCTAGAAAAAATAAGAGAGCATTGCTGGGATCCGAGAGATGGATTTTATTACAGCGTTGATCTTAATTTGAGACCTATTGAGAAACCCGACATAGAAACCTTGCAACCTGGGAAGTTATATTTACATGTTGGTCAGCCGCGCACATATAATTGTCTGATCCAACGCTTCAGTGTTTGGAGTGGATTTATGGCTATGTGGGCTAACATAGCAACCCCGCAGCAAGCGAAAACGATAGTAGAAAAGCATTTTCACGATACTGCCTCATTCAATGCCCCAGCGGGCATCCGATCCCTTTCTCCATTGGAAAAAATGTATGATACCAGAGCGAGTGGCAATCCTACTTCATGGCTGGGGCCAATCTGGATCAATGTTAATTATTTCGTATTTAGAGGTCTGATTAATTACGGTTATGTCGATGAAGCGAAAGAGTTGGCCGAGAAAACTATTTTGCTTTTAGGTTGGGATTTTGAACGTTTTGGTGCATTACACGAGTTTTATTTGCCTGATAATGGCGAACCCGTTCTTAACAAAGGGTTTCAAAATTGGAATTTTCTTGTACTTAATATGGCTGCCTGGCTTGATAATAAAACTGTGGTAACCGAATTTTAACGACTTAGCTCCAAATAGTAAGTGCAGCCAGGTTTCAACCTAGCTGTTATCCCCAACGGGGCTGCGAGGGAGCGTTGTGCTTTTTTCAACGTCGTCAACAATGCAAAAATGCTGGCTAAAGCACTGTGCTATTTTAGCATGCCCCATTCCCACCGAGCTGACTATTCGTGCGAAAAATATTCATGATAACTTAGGATAGCTGAGGGAGCGATTGGGCCATTCTATCTATGATGACAAAGGAAATCAAAATGACTTTAATTACGAATCTAGTCTGTGAATATCGTCCTAACCCCCTGGGCATCGACGTAACTGCGCCCAGGCTCGGCTGGCAGATGCAAAGCGACCAACGCGGGGCACGACAAACCGCCTATCGTATCCTGGCTGCCAGTGATTTGCAGCGGTTGCGGGAAGGTGAGGCTGATATATGGGATAGCGGCAAAATCGAGACGGCTCAATCTACGCACATCCCTTATGCCGGTACACAACTCAGTTCACGTCAACGCGTTTATTGGCATGTGATTGTGTGGGATGAAATTGGACAGGCCAACACCAGCGAGCCGGCCTGGTTTGAAATGGGTCTGTTGGAACGCAGCGATTGGCAAGGGGCGTGGATTGGCGCGGCGCTGACCGGTGGCCCACGCAGTACCATTCCGGCACCTTTTTTGCGCCAAACTGTTCAGCTCGATGGCGAGATAAAAACTGCGCGCTTGTATGTGACGGCCTTGGGGCTGTACGACTGTTCGATCAACGGCCGTTCCACATCCCCAGACATCTTCACCCCCGGTTGGACAGATTATAACAATCGAGTGCAGTATCAAGTCTATGATGTGGCTCACCGGCTAGGTGAGGGCGAAAACGTGATCGGGGCCATCCTCGGCGACGGCTGGGCTGTTGGACACATTGGTTGGCATCATCGGCAAACCTATTTTGACCAGCCCCGTTTGCTGGCTCAATTAGAAATTACAATGGTTGACGGCCGTGTCATCACCATCCCCACCGATAATTCATGGAAACATCAATTTGGGCCAATCTTGGAAAACGATCTGGTCATGGGCGAAGCGTACGACGCTCGTCTGGAATTGCCCGGCTGGGATACGCCTAGCTTTGATGACCACGACTGGCAAGGTGTAAAAATCTTTGACGATCCGGGCGTGTCTTTGGTTGCTACTAATGGGCCAACCGTGCGCCGCATCAATGAATTGAAGCCCATCAGCGACCCGATTGACAACACAACTGTGACAACTGAATGTTATATCTTTGACCTGGGGCAAAATATGGTGGGGCGCGTGCGTTTCAGAGGGAGTGCACCCGCTGGCACAACCGTCACCTTCCGTTTTGCCGAAGTCCTCACTCCGGATGGGGCGTTTTACACCGACAACCTCCGCACGGCTCGAGTCATAGATTATTACACCTTCAAAGGCGAGGGTGAAGAAGTGTGGGAGCCAAAGTTCACCTTCCATGGTTTCCGCTACGTCGAAGTGTCAGGCTATCCGGGCCCAGTAACGAACGACACGATCACTGGTGTGGTGCTTCACTCCGATATGAGTCCCACAGGTCATTTTGACTGCTCCGATCCGCTGCTTAACCAGTTGCAGAGCAATATTGTTTGGTCGCAAAAAGGCAACTTCTTGGATATACCCACAGATTGTCCCCAGCGCGATGAACGCTTGGGTTGGACTGGAGACATCCAGGTGTTTGCCCGTGCCGCTGCCTTTAATATGGAGGTGGTGGGTTTACTGACGAGGTGGATGCAGGAGGTGGTCTATGCCCAACGCGAACCAGGCAACATACCGCCTGTTGTGCCGCATATCGAGCTTGAGTTTACCGAGGACGGCGGGCCAGCCTGGGCAGATGCTGTGATCATTGTGCCCTGGACAATGTATCTAAGCTATGGTGATCAACGCATCCTTGCAGAAACTTACACTGCTATGGAAAAGTTTATGCAGTTCATTTTAGATGCCAGCCCTGATTACATCCGCTGTGCACCGGAATATGAGGGGTGGCCCGGGATTGGTGACTGGCTTTCGGTCAATGCCGATACGCCGCGAGACCTGATCGGCACAGCTTTTTGGGCGTATGATGCCAACATGATGGCACAGATTGCCACCGTTTTGGGGAAGCACGATGACGCGGATCGTTATCGCAGCCTCTTGTCCAAAGTCAAGAAAGCCTTTCTCGACCGTTTCCTGAAAGGGAGCACTGTTCCGATTAAGGCGGCACAACCATCGGAGATTCGCTTGCGCTTGGAGCGCAACGACGCGATTTCACGCGGCAATCAAAAGTCGGTTGATTACGGCCCAATACCCTCTCAGGTTTTCAATACCGACCTTTTTACACCTACCCAGACAGCTTATGTCCTGGCGCTACATTTTGACCTGCTGCCAGAGGAACTGCGAGCAATCGCCGCTGCCGAGCTAGTGGCTGACATTGAACGGCGCGATATGCATCTTTCCACCGGCTTTGTCGGCGCACCCTACTTGCTGCATGTCCTTAGCAACAACGGGCAACTCGATACGGCTTATGCGCTTCTGTTTCAGAAAAGCTGGCCTTCGTGGCTCTATTCAGTGACACAGGGGGCAACAACCGTTTGGGAACGCTGGGATGGATGGACTGAAGAAAATGGTTTTCAGGACACAGTCATGAACTCGTTTAATCATTACGCTTATGGGTCGATTGGCGACTGGCTCTATCAAGTAGTGGCAG
>CAYGMR010000288.1:0-736 GCA_964350725.1 uncultured Ardenticatenaceae bacterium
CCGTTTCTCGGCACCCTCATCGCTTTATTTGCCGCACTCTTGTTAGCATTGGATCCATTTGTGATTGGCTTGTCGGGCATTTTGCATGTCGATGCTTTAATGGCGACTTTTGCGATTATTGCATTGTTGGCTTTGCTGTTAGTCGTGAAACATAACTTAGATGTTTCTAATTTATTTTCTCTTGGTTTGCTCATTTTATCGGGCATGACTGCTTCTTGGGCAATATTAACAAAAACACCGGCATTATTGATTTTGCCTTTTGTTGGCCTTCTTTTAAGTATGCCTTTGGTTATCAGGCGTGATCAACCGCTAAAAGAAAGAATGTGGTTGGTTGTGAAGCAGGGTTTGGTGTGGAGTTTGGCGTTTGGCGTGACAACGGCCGTTTCCTTCCCTGCATTATGGACTTCACCACAGCTTGTCTTGGAGACATTGCGCGGGAATGCAACCCGACATGTTGAAGAAGCGCTGCGCCCGACTTTCTTTATGGGCAGCGTAGCTTTTGACCATGGTGCGATCTTTTACCCTGTTGCGTTGGCCTGGCGTTTAGGGCCGATTGTATTCTTGGGGATTTTTGTGTGGGCGTTCACTCTGTGGCGACGACGTAAAACGCTTACATGGTCAGCATGGCTGTTTGAAGGCAGTTTGTTGTTGTGGGTGATTCTTTTTATTGGTGGCATTTCTTTTGCTGCCAAAAAGTTTGACCGTTATACCCTGGCTGTGATTCCAGCAATAACCA
>CAYGMR010000288.1:746-2146 GCA_964350725.1 uncultured Ardenticatenaceae bacterium
GGGTAGTGGAAGTTGGGTGGCACTCGACGGAAGGCGTGGCTGACAGGTTTAGTTGGGATTCAATGCGTGTACCTCCTGTTTTTTAGTGGTTATCCGTTGGCAGCATATAACCCGCTGGTGGGCGGGCCGTTTACGGCCGTTCATGTCATGCCGCTGGGTTGGGGTGAAAGCGTGAGTGCGTCTGGTCGTTGGTTGGCTGATGTACCCGGCTCTAACCGGCAACATGCCATAACCGGCATTCCACCTTCATTCGCCCCATTTTTTCCTGGAGAAACACTTTTGGCGGCAAACTCACATTTGTCTGCTGATACGCGCATGGCTGCGGCTGATTATTTGATTTTTACACTTAACAGTCGTCAAGTAGATGCAACGGCCGTAGCTGAAGCCACGACGCATTTGGATTTGATCAAAACGATTCGCTTTGGCGGCTTGGAACAAGGCTGGATTTATGCCAATCCCGATCCGCAAACTCTAGACATTCCTTTGCAAGCACTGCCAGTGCCCATCAGTTTTGCAGATCAGGTTGGTTTATCGGCAACCGGTTTGTCGATAGATGATGATGCGGTGCTGTTGCTGGCTGAATGGGGTTTATTGGGCGCAAACGGCCGTTATATCGTCAAGCTTGATGTGCGTGATGAAATGGGCAATGTATGGCAAACAGTTGAGATAGATTTACTCAATGAGGTCTATTTTTATCCTGAGCATTGGCAGTCAGGAGAACAACCGCAAATGCGTTATGTACTCAATTTACCGCGTGCGGCACCACCTGGCACTTATTTTGTTGATATTGCTTTGATGGATACGGCCGTTGCTGCCCAATTGCCAATCCGGACTGCCGATGGAGATTTTCTGGGGGTGAGTTATACGGTTGGGGCGGTCGAACGGCCGCAGCAAGTGAGTTGGCCTTCACCCGCCCAAATGCAGCCGGATGTCATCGCTGATGCAGCCTGGGCAGATGATGCCTTGCGGCTTGTGGGGCACGATGCGCTATGGCCGCGTGTAGCGACTGGCAGCTATTTGCCCTTGGAAATGATCTGGCAGGCGGCTGATGTTTTACCATCTGGTATTGCAGTGCAGCTGCAATTGGGCGATTTGCCCGCGATGATTGTGCCCCTGAGCCAATATGACAGCGGGGCATGGCGGGTAGATGAGGTTGTCGAGACAAAAATGCGTTTGCGGATTCCTGCTGATGTGGCTGCTGGCCGTTATCCGTTGAAGCTGCGACCTGTTTTGTCGAATGGCACGCCGTTGGCTGGTCAAGATTACCGTGTGGGTGAAATCGAGGTTCAGACCTGGGATCGTTTGTTTGAATTGCCACCAGACGTGCAAACCCCTTTGGCTGTTCAATTTGGGTCGGATATGTTTTTGCGGGGAATGGCTGGCGAAACGGCCGTTATCAC
>CAYGMR010000288.1:2156-5050 GCA_964350725.1 uncultured Ardenticatenaceae bacterium
TTTGACACTTTATTGGCAAACAGAAAGCCAGGCGTTGGATTTACTATCGGCATTTGTGCATGTGGTCGCTGCAGATGGAGAGATTGTGACTCAGGCTGATCGTTGGCCGGGCGGCTTACCCAGTGATACTTGGGTGCCAGGCCAAGTCATTATTGATGAATATGTCTTGGAATTCCCAGAAGATGTAGCCCCAGGTGAATACAAAATTGCGATTGGTCTTTATACCGCGGCCGATGGACTGCGTCTTACGGCAACGGATCTCCAAGAAAACCTGCAACCTGATGACCGTTTTTTCTTACCCCTAACCGTTACTGTTGAGGCCGATGAAAAATAGCAGACAAGCATCAAAATTGCCTTTGAACGTGGATAGGGAGAAAACGGATCAAACTAGAAAAAAACGAAACTTGCCCTTATCTGTGTTTACAAGCTCATCACTTGCTTTACTTATCCTGTTATTAGTGGCGTTTGCTTTGCGTATTTTTCGTTTGGATGCGCAAAGCCTCTGGTGGGATGAAGGCATTAGTTTGCATTTGGCTACTTCCAGCCTGACGGAGATTATCGCCGACCGTATCAACAATATTCATCCCCCGCTTTACTTTTTTATCCTCAAATTTTGGTTGCAACTGACAGGCGTCAACCCATTTAGCGCCAGATATTTATCCGCATTAGCCAGTTGGCTGCAAGTGGCGCTGTTGTTTGCCATTTTGCGACGCTGGTTTGGCGGACGTTTGCATCGATCGGGAACAGCTTGGGTTGGTGGAGTATTGCTCACTTTTTCGGCCGTTGCCGTCATCTATGGTCAAGAAACACGGGTTTATGCCTTTTTACCATTGGTTTTTTTGGGATTTTTGGCATTCACAAAACGAATTTTAGAACTCGAAACCTCAACAACCCACGCAAATTGGCACCTGTATTTTTGGTTGGGATTCACAGCATGGGCTGGCTTGCATTTGCATTATATTGTGGCATTCATGGTCGTTTATGTGGCGCTGTGGGCTGGAATTGTATTGTTTCGGCAGCGATTATGGCGTGCTATTAGGTTCTGGCTGCTTACATATGTTTTGGTGGGCGTTGCCAGTTTGCCCTGGTTTGGAGCCTTGTTGTGGAACTGGACGGCCGTTCAAGCAGAAGCCAATGCGGGTACATTTGCCACTGAGCCAGTCCCATTTGATTTTCTAATTCAACAAGTGTGGGTTTTTCATCTGACAGGATTGGCAGGCGCGCTGGCGCATCCGTTTGTGCGCTGGTTGGCGGCCGCAACGGCCGTTGTTTTTCTGTTACTGTTATTGAGTCGTTTGCTTACAAAATCCACTCGTATTACCACCGCCAGGTTATTGGCGCATTGGCTGGCTCCGCTAAGTTTGGCATTAATAGTATGGAGCGTGCGTTCCTTTTCCCATCCACGTTACGTTGTTATGTACACCATTGGCATGTTACTGCTGGCTGCTTATTTGATTTGGCCTGGTGAGGATAAGAATCACAAACCTGTGAGCCATACCGAAGTAGACACAAAGGGCACAAAAGGGAAACAAAATGGTTGGGATTGGGTATTGTCTGCCTTATTGACGGCTGGATTGCTACTAACATCCGGTTGGGGCTTGTACCATTACTATTTCGACCCAGGTACGGCTAAAGATGATGTTCGGGGAGTTGCTAGGTATTTGGAGGGAACGACTGCTGTGGCAGGCTCAGCGCAGGCTGACACTGGCGATTTGATCCTGTTACCAGATACTGATTATTCCTTGCAATTTGAATATGGTGGGGAGGCTGCCATGGCAATGCCAATGGTTGACCAAGCAAACCAGATGTGGCCGCATCTAGAAGCATTAACAGCAGAGCGCGCAAGTGTATTTGCATTGGACTACAAACATGGCACACGTGATTGGCAGCAAATCGTGCCGTTTGTATTAGAATCTGCGGGCACATTGGTGAACGAAACCGAGATTGATACGTTGATTGTACGCGAATATTTGCTGGGTATGGCCGTTACCCCCCCAGAATTCACAGCCCAACAAGCTCGTTTTGGTCCATTGGTATTAACCGGCGCCTGGCTAGAACAAAATCCACCCTCGAACAGTGCTGTTACGCTGGCTTTGCGTTGGCAGTTGCGAGAAGCTGTGCCTGATCAACTCAATTTAGCTTTGCGTTTGCAGGATGACAATGGGTGGGTGGTGGCGGCTGAAGATGATTTATTAGTTGATAGGAACGGCCGTCCTACCGATCAATGGAATGGGGAAACGGCCGTTGTGACTTATCATGTTTTGCCCTTGAAAGCTGGCTTGCCGTCTACAGAGTATGCCTTGGATGCTTCTGTGTATTTGGTTAAAGATGAAGCTGGTGTGCAAGTCTTAGATGTATTAGACGAACTGGGAGCACCTCAGGCAGAAGCATATAGATTGGGTACTGTTGCCGTGGATAAACCTTTGTTTGCTGCTCAAGGGGTTCGTCCATCTCTCATTGAACCAGCTGCTGACCCAGTTATATTTGCCTCAGGCTTGCAGCTGTTGGGTTCACAAATTGAAACACCTGAACGTTTGGCGGGGCAAAATGTGTGGGTTCAATTGTTGTGGCAGCGGGCGGAAAATGTCAATTTAGTTAATGAACCCACACTAATTTTATTTCAAGGTGAAGAGTTGATTGCCAGTGATGGGGGTCAGGCGAGCTATCCTTTGGCGAATGCTCAACCTGGCGATATGCTTGCCCAGCGACGTTCTCTGCGCATACCTGCTGATGCAGTGGGTGATTTGACAATTGCCGTGCAGGTTGATGACCAACAATATCCTTTAGGAATCGTCTCCGTTGCAGCTACACAGCGTGAATTTGAGGAACCGGCCGTTTCTTTTCCGGCAGATGTGGAATTTGGAGGGTTAGCTCGTTTGGTTGGGTATGATCTA
>CAYGMR010000288.1:5060-7768 GCA_964350725.1 uncultured Ardenticatenaceae bacterium
TGGATGATGGTTCAACGGATTTTACCGTTTTTACCCATTTGTTAGATGCTGAAGGGCGCCTGATCGGTCAGCACGATGCGCAACCTGTAAATGCTGCGCGGCCAACCTCTACCTGGTTGCAAGGCGAATTCCTGGCTGATTCACATACGATTACATTACAGAAAGGAAATATTCCGAGCGGGGTACAAATTGAAGTGGGTATGTATGATTCCAAAACAAATGATCGTTTGTTGACTAAAAATGGGGCAGATTTCTTTTTACTGCCAAATGAATTGTCAGGCACTGGCGGAAAATAAAAGATTTGCCAACTTTTTTGTTTGAGAGCATATCTGCTTCAAAAGAGAAAAGTTGACAAATCAAATTTAGAACGGGCGACTAAGTTAAAAATGGGTCGGGTTAAATTATTCTTCTGTTGAGGTGGCCTCGCCGCCATTACTCCCACGGCGCAGGAATAAAAATGCGAAAATTGCACCCACGATTAATACTAAACCCACGATGGGTAGAAGATTGGTTGCAGTTGATGAGTTTGAGGCGGATTCGAGTGGAACGGCCGTTGCGTCGGCTTCTGTCTTGGCGTCTGCTTCAGCGTTTCTATTGTTGGTTTGTCCTGAATTGTTAGCTGTAACCTCTTCACCAGATTCTGAAGCGGAGTTGGCTTCACCTTCTGTCGCTGCGGCCGAATCCGCATTGGTTGAATCGGCGTTGTTTTTTTCAGATGCAGATGCTGCGCTGCCAGTCGTTGCGCTTCTTGATGCGGCCGTAATGGTCGCAGTTTGTGTCATCGTGGCCGTGGCTGTCGCTGTTTCAGTTGGTGTAGCAGTGGGTGTCACTGTACAGTTTGGGGCAGGGGTTGGATTCCAGGGCGTGCCTGGCGTTGGTGTCTCGCCATCAATTTCAGGGGCTTCGACAATTGGCACATTGCCCGTGTAGCCAAGGACAACCCCGGCTTTATTATTGACCCAGCCCTCTTCTCCAGTTTCATCAAGCAAAACCAGCCACCATTCAGCATATTGCGCCCGACCAATAATTGGACGTACTTCGTCTTTTGCTAGCGTATCTACCACAGGGTAATCACTGCCTGGACCTGCATATACATTCACGATCACAAGTGTTGTTATGGTTGGCGGTTCACCACATTGTTCAGCTTCTGGATAAGGAAACTCACCAATGGCGGAGCTGGTTGGTGTGAATGTCACGGCTGCTACAGTAGATGTTGCGGTGACTGCGGGAATTGCTGTGGCCGTGGCCGCTGGTGGGCTTGTTGGTGGCGTATCTGTAGCTGGCGGTTTGGTTGGCGGTGTGTCCGTTGGAGAACTGCTTGTGGCCGTAGGGCCGCCCGGTCCTGGGGTGGGGGTGCGTGTTGGAATGGTTCCATCCTGCCCCCACACAATTGTCGGACTTACAATCGCCCCATAAATCCCAATTAGGGCGATTAAGGCACAAAATATCATTGTTGTTTGCCATTTTTTAATCATGATAAATCCTCATATTCTGTAGTGTGCTGCGGAGCCATCTGCCCTTTTGATGAACAACAAAGAAATAAGCATGAGCAATGGATCCTTTTATTTTGGCTGGTATTGACGCTACATAATTTAGCTTAACGTTTCTTGTTAAAATCGCAATATGCAATGAATGAGTTTTCACTGCATCTTTACGGATATTAACTCCTTCTTTATGCCGATAAGTTGATTATTGATAGGTTATATTGATTTCTGTATCCCGGGCTAACTCTTGTATAAATTGAATTGTCTGCCCTTCGATTATTGTGGGCTGCGGTGTCACTGTATTAAGTTTTTTCCCTGGTGGTAGTGTGATTTTGATTTCTATGGGATAGGGGTCGGCACCAGCTTGTTTTTCGACCAATAATCGATAGTTGATTTTGCTTCCTTCTTGGTGGGTGATTGTTGTCGGCAATTGATATTGGAATTGGCTGTTTATGGTTTGACCTTTGGGCACATAAATGAAGTTGCTAAAGGTAGTAAACCCGGGGATTTCTTCAGCAACGGCCGTTTCCTTATCCCAATCATAATCACCATACCAAATATCACCAGGTACAATTTGGTTTGGCCCTGCAATGAGTGTGCTGCCACCGGGAGCATAAACGCGTAAATAGTTGAAAAAACATTTGTCAGCCAGAGCCAAATAACCCGACTTGGCGACATATTCATCCACCGTTCCTTGGATACACGGCTGATCATCGGCTGTGCCCGTGTGGATGTGGCTAATGGTCATATCTGCTGCACCACTGCCATCATCAGCGAGTGTGACGTTATATTGTAGTTGACGCTCAATGAACTGATTGGCCTTGTTATAGCCCACATTGGTGTCAACCACTTGAAGATAATCTTGTTTGTCTTCTTGCGGTAAACGGCCGTTCCAATCGGCGGCGATGATGGCTGGATTCAGTTCAGGATCGCGTAAATGCATCTGAAAATGACCCGTTTCCGCCGCTTCAAAAATATTGTTACTTAAATAAACTGGATCAATATTGCCAAACTCGGAAATAACCCGTTCTTGAATGGCAGCTGCAAAGGGTCCCAAAAAGGATTTGCGCTCAAGGACATGCCCTTCTAATGACCATGAATCATGTAAAGTTTGTAAAAGATTGCCGCTGCTGATGACTTCGCCGCTGTCTGGAATCGTGACAGACCCGGTGGCTTCGATAAGTAATTGTAAAAATTGTTGATCAATTGCAATCGCACCATCCA
>CAYGMR010000289.1:0-7760 GCA_964350725.1 uncultured Ardenticatenaceae bacterium
CTGGTTTTGGATCGTTTTGGCCACATCCAGGGCTGGACATTGGGCGAAGTGGCTTTTTTATATGCCCTGGTCGAAATCGCCTTTGGCCTGATGGATATGGTTTTTAGCGGCTTTGATCCGCCCCGTTTCGGGCGCATGGTGCGCCAGGGCAGTTTTGACCAACTGCTACTGCGCCCCGTCAATATCACCGTGCAGGTGCTCGGTTCTGACCTGACGATTCGACGCATGGGTAAGATCGTTTTGGGGATCGCTATTTTTGTATTGGCTTTACAGATGACCGATATTGAGTGGACGGCCGTTAAAATCATCTATCTACCTGTGGTTGTCCTAAGCATGTTTCTGTTTTTCAGCGGCTTGTTTATGATCGGTTCCACAATCACCTTTTGGACAGTGGAATCGATTGAAGTCATGAACATCCTCACTTACGGTGGCAGTTTTATGATGTCCTATCCCATGCACATCTATCCGCTAGGGCTGCGGCGTTTGTTCACCTTCGTAATTCCCGCCATCTTTCTCAACTACTACCCGGCGCTGTTCTTTTTAGACAAACCCGATCCGTTCAATTTGCCGGCGTTTGCGCCATTTCTGGCGCCCTTTGTTGGCATCACGATGTTTATATGTGCTTATGTGATTTGGCACTTTGGCATGCGCCACTATCAAAGTACCGGGACATGAGTAAAAATCCCTGACAAAAATTAGGAGATATGATGATCAAAGTAGATGGTTTACAAAAACATTTTAAAGTGCGTCAGCACCATCGCGGACGCTGGGCAAACCTGCGCAATTTAACCACACGCGATTTTTCGTTGGTGAAGGCTGTCGATAATATCAGTTTCACGGTAGCGCCTGGTGAACTGGTGGGTTATTTAGGGCCAAACGGAGCCGGCAAATCAACGACGATCAAGATGTTGACTGGCTTGTTAGTGCCGTCGGGTGGTGTGGTGGAGGTCAACGGCCGTATCCCCTGGAAAGAACGTCAAGCCTATGTCGCGCGCATCGGGGCCGTGTTTGGTCAACGCACCACACTTTGGTGGGATTTACCCGTAATCGAATCGCTGTCACTGCTGCAACATATCTACAAAGTGCCAGAGAAACGCTTTCAGCATAATCTGGCCGAGTTCAAAACATTGCTTGATTTGACTCCGTTTCTGAACACACCCGTGCGCTCACTCTCATTGGGCCAGCGCATGCGTGCCGATTTATGCGCCGCGCTGCTGCACGATCCTGACCTACTTTTTCTGGACGAACCCACCATCGGTTTGGATGTGGTCGCCAAGGAGCGTATGCGTCAATTTGTCAAACATATGAATCGCGAACGCGGCACGACCATTCTGTTAACCACCCATGATCTCGCGGATGTACAGAAGTTGTGTGCGCGTGTGATGATTATCGACCAGGGCAAGTTGCTGTACGACGGCCGTTTAGACTCCCTACAATCCCGCTTCGACGGCAACCGTGAATTAGTAGTAGACTTTGCCAACCAGTATGCGGATGTATCGATAACGGGTGCGCAGGTGGTGGAGCATATGAACGACCGTGCTACCTACCAGTTCGACCGCCAAACCATCAGTGCTTCAGAACTAATCGGCCGTCTTTCCAAGCGCTACAAAATCCTCGACCTGGCCGTGCGCGAACCAGAAATCGAAGGCACAATCCGGCGCATTTACGAAGAGAGGTTGTTGGAGGCTTGAACAACAGGAACACGGAGTCACACGGAGAAGTGCTGGAGGTTCACGGAGATTTGGAGAGAATAATCCGTTCTTTTCCTTATCCAGGGTAACCCAGGCGGGTGTTAAAAATGATGTTGCCTTTGCCAGCTAACAATTGTTGCGGCTGGAAACCTAAGGCACGCCAACGCTCCAGAAAAACATGGGTAACAACCCACTGTTCCTGGATGGTGAGATCAAATGACTCCAGGTCGTGTTCATCTCGCAGCAACCATTGCATAGGTGCATCCACTGCCAGAAAACGGGCGCGTGCTTTGGGGCTGAACTGTTGCGTAAGCACATCGAAGGCAAATATCGCGCCTGGAAAATGGGTTTGCATTCGTGAAAAAAGCATTTTGATTGCGTCAGGAACAAGAAAAAAAAGCGCTGCTTCGGCGATAAAAAGGATATTTTCTGGGGGTGTCGCTGGCATTTGGGTCGTCCAGTTGAAGTCAAGCATCGAAGCTGCGATAGTGGCACAGACGCCTCTCTCCTCAAACTGCTGCCGAAATTCAATCGCTTCTGGCAAATCTAACACCAGCCAGCATCCACCCAAATGCCCTAGACGATACATACGTGTCGAAAGGCCAGCACCTAACTCAACTATCAGGCCGTCTGGATGGTTTCTGAGGAAGTTGGTGGTGATGTTATCGTAGAGTTTTGTGCGTACGGCCGTTCCTAATTGAAACACAGATGAATAAGCAGACTGCAACGCCATTTCGGCATCTGCATCCAGACTCATCGCTGCAAACCACTCCGCAGCTTTCGTGTCTGCAAACAAGCGTGCCGGGTGAACATCTTCTTCAGCCCGTGCGCGCAATGTGAATAATAAAGTGCGTGGGATGCCAGCTAAGGGGGTCATTTGTCCTTTGGGTGATTAGCTTGTTTGGGTCTCAGCCAACCAAAAATATCCTTCGGCATCTTGCCACCCGACTTCACCTGTGTTGAACCAGTCG
The DNA here is from genome assembly GCA_964350725.1 of uncultured Ardenticatenaceae bacterium. Classification (GTDB taxonomy): domain Bacteria; phylum Chloroflexota; class Anaerolineae; order Promineifilales; family Promineifilaceae; genus JAACFF01. Next base: position 2,663 of record CAYGMR010000289.1, read on the forward strand.
CCCCCACCGTCGCCTGTCTTTAGCCACGCTTCTTGATTGTGGGCCGCATTTAAATAACCCTTAAACAAGTTCGGACCGCGCAGCAGGAGCACGCCGCATTCGCCCGTCTCACAATCACGTTCATAATGTCCATCCGCAGCCAACAGCACCACACGCAATTCCTGATAAGGTAAGCGTAAACCGATTGACCCAATGCGGCGTTTTCTACCAATGGGATTCATTGCACTGAGGCATGTTCCCGCGCTACGGCCGTAGCCCTCCAATATACTCACGCCGGTCTGTTCTTCAAACTGTTGCAAGACCTCCACTGGTACAGGGTCCTTGTCACAAAGCGCAAAACGCAACGAACGAATATCATGTTCACCAAGCGGCACAGCAGATAATGCAGCATAAACAGCAGGTGTGGCGTTGATGAAATTTAAACCATACTGTTCAACGATACCCCAGAAGTTGGGGATAACGCCATCAGCACGAAAACCCGCAGGCGTGCCCAAAACCACGGAAGCCCCTTGCATCCACGGCATTAAGCCAGTCATGATCACATTGTTGACATGTGACAACGGCAAACCGGCATACACAATATTTTTTTGATCCAGACCAAGTGCTGTGGATGCTGACCAGGCAGCAAATATCTGATTAAAATGTGTGTGCCGGGTCAGTTTTGGGGTGCTGGTTGTGTCGTCCGTGTGAAAATAGGCTGCGATATCGTTGGGTCGAATGGAACGGCCGTTTTCCAACGCTTCTCCTGAATATTGACGCGCAGCCAAGCCAAAATCTTGCGTTTTCACATTCAGTTTAGGACCTTTGTCAGCACGCAAATTCAAAAAACTCAATCCGGCTCGTTGGAAAAAGCCTAGATAATAACCAATATCTACCTTCAAGATTGTTTCAAGCGTGGGCACCTGATTGGCAATCGAGGCTACTTTTTGCCAAATATCAGATGCTGGAAATGGGGCCAATGTTACCAACACCTTTGTCTGCGCTGCATTCAGAATAGCAGCCATTACTTCAGCTTCAAGCAGAGGATTAATGGGATTAACGATTCCGGCGGCTTGTCCACCTAAAATCGTGAAGTAAGATTGGGGTAAATTGGGCAGAATCATAGAGACAACATCATTTTTACCAATCCCCAGGCCATGAAACATATTAGCTGTCTGAGTTATCAGTGCCATCAAATCTTTATACGTATAGAAAACAGCGTTTTTGTAGTCGGTGCCTTGTAGAAAAAATTGGAGGGCAATTTTGTCAGGTTTTTTGCTAGCAGCTTTTTGCAAGGCTGCATATGTGTTGGTTGGCAAATCACGCGCATTGAGTGCGATCTCTTCGATCAACTCAACATCGGCTAATGTAGCTACCCCTTTCATGATTCATTCCCTAGAATATCCATTCCCTAAAATTTTACAGATACTGTCACGCATACACAACGCGCCCGGCAACGACAATCTCCTCATCGGCTACCGGGCGCGTAATTTTTTGTTGGATGTTAAAGTGGTTTTGTCTAAATCCTTATGTCAGTAGTGATGTGACACGCGTCAACATGTCGCTTGAGTTTTTTCGTGCTGCGTCTTCATCGTGCGCGGCAATTGCTTCATAAACGGCACGATGACGTGCTAGTACTTCATCTTCTGCAGATTCATAAGGTTCAGCAACATCTTCCGCTTCCAGTAATCCCATCAACGAAATATTGATGCGTCGTTTGCTTTGCAATGGTTTGCGCAGAGCGCCAACGATATAAAGTAAAAGTTCATTGTGACACGCTCGGCCTATACTAGAATGAAAATGCAAGTCGGCCAATGCCCAAGCGGCTTCGTCACCAATTGAGGTTTCCAACTCGGCATAAGCTTCACCGATGCGTGCAATGTCTTCGTCGGTTGCATGACGAGCCGCCAATGCGGCCGTTGCAGGCTCGAAAACCGAACGCACCTCGGCTATTTGAAACAGAAACTCATCAGAGGAAGATGTTGCAGCCATCCATTCTAAAACTTCAGGATCAAGCAGCCGCCAATCCGCTTGGGGACGCACAATCGTGCCTACCTTGGGGCGTGACTCAACCAATCCGCGGGCAGCCAATCCTTTGATTGCCTCACGAATCACAGTTCGGCTGACCTCATATTCAACACTCAACGTATCTTCTTTAGGCAAAACATCGCCGGGCTTTAATTTTCCTCCGATGATTTGTTTCCCTATGTCGTTTAAAACCTGTTCCCGTAAATTATAATGAACCACCATAACTTTGCTATCCATCCTTTCTAATCAAATTCCTCTTGATAGTATCATACGATCTATTGTTGAAAATACATCATTGCAGCCAGTGTGTCAAGCAATTCAAATAATCAAGTCTCATGCTTGTCGTGGTCGATATTGCAATGCTTCAGCCAAATGTGTCGGCTGAATCAACGCTTCGCCAGTTAAGTCTGCAATTGTACGCGCAACTTTTAATACACGATGAAAAGCACGGGCACTTAAGCTCATTTGTGTCATTGCGCTTTTCATCAGCCGGGTGCCGGTTTCATCAAGCACACAAAATTCGCGTACTTCACTTGGGCCCATATCAGCATTACAATAAAGTTGGCTTGCATTAAAACGTTCTGTCTGCCGTCCCCGTGCCGTTTCAACCCGTTCACGAATTGTTTCTGACGGTTCACCCCGCTGAACGGCCGTTAGCTTTTCAAATTCTACACGGGGGACATCCACATGCAAATCAATCCGATCCATCAAAGGGCCTGATATACGCTTTTGATAGCGTGTGACCATATTGTTAGAACAAGTACATGCATGTGTTGGATCCCCATAGTAACCACACGGGCATGGGTTTTGCGCCGCAATCAGCATAAAGTTTGCGGGAAATGTCACTGTTCCAGTTGCCCGCGAAATGGAAACTTCGCGTGGCAGCCCTTCCAGCGGTTGACGCAGCACTTCGATTAAACGCTCGCCGAACTCGGGCAGCTCATCTAGAAATAAAACACCACGATGCGCCAAGCTGATCTCGCCTGGGCGCGGCCACGCACCACCGCCAACCAATCCAGCATAGCTGATTGTATGGTGTGGCGCACGAAACGGCCGATTTCGAATCAAGGGCGTATCATGGGGCAGCAAACCCGCCACACTATAAATTTTTGTTACTTCGAGCGCTTCATCCACCGACATGCGCGGCAGAATGCTGGGTAACGATTTAGCGATGAGTGTTTTACCCGCTCCAGGTGGACCGGTAAAAATCGCATTATGCCCCCCAGCTGCGGCCAACTCCATGGCCCGCTTGACATGCTCTTGCCCCATAATATCGGCAAAGTCGGCCGCATAATTTGGCTCACCACCAAAAGCCGCTTCGATATCGACAGTAAAGGGTTCAATGGGTGCCATGCCGGTCAAATGGCCAACCAACTGCGCCAGGCTCGTCACCGGAATCACTTCCAAATCCGGCATCAGTGCCGCTTCACCCGCATCAACAACGGGCACAAAAACACGCTGCATCCCTTCAGCACGCGCTAAAGCCGCCAAGGGGAGAATGCCTTTTGTATGGCGTGTTGTGCCGTCTAAAGATAATTCGCCGATGAAAAAAGCGTTTTCCAATTTGTCTGGCCAAATTTGCTGTGTGGCGCCCAGCACACCAACAGCGATTGGCAAATCATAGGCGGGGCCTTCTTTGCGCAAATCGGCGGGTGCCAAGTTGACAGTAATTCGTTTGTTACCTGGAAAGGTGAGTCCACTATTTTTGATGGCAGCATGAACCCGATCACGGCTTTCACGCACGGCTGCATCGGGCAACCCCACCAAAGCAAAATTGGGATACCCTTTGATGATATCAACTTCTACTTCAACAATTTCAGCTTCTAAACCGACAATCGCGCAGCTAAGCACCTTTGCTAGCATGAATGCACCTTTTTCAATGGTTTCGCCTTAATGTGAATGCACAACATACCTTCTCTACGTGCATTATAACAGGGGGTTTTAGGGGTGTCCACACCATATTAAAGTATGTATGGACGCGACTTTTATTGTTATCCGCTAAAGCTCAGAGCTGCGTTTCACTGCGGTGCATTTAGTGCAAGCTTCGGCCATGCCTATTGTGAAAAACGGCACGCCCTTGAATTAATGCACATTCAATCGTTTGGTCAATAACGTAATAATGTTTGTAAGCAATGCGGCCTATCTTAAAGATGATTCCTTTTTCCTTCCCCCTTCCTTAATGGCACGATATGCCATGGGTTTTCATCCTCCTTGGAAAGCCCATGGCCGTGCCATCCTCTTTTTGGTCAAAAAGGCTTTTAGTTGCATAGTTGAATAGTCAGCAAGGTGGCAAAGTAAGAAGGTCTTTTACCTACAACCTACAACCTGCAACTTTACTTCTTTGCTTAAGTTAGCAGTTCTCGAACTTGTTGTACATCAGCTTGGATTTGTGCTTTGAGGGCATCAAGATTGGCAAATTTCTTCTCTGGGCGAATGCGTTGGATGAATTCAAGGCGCAGGGTTTGATCATAAATTTCTGCATTGAAATCCAGCAGATGGGCTTCAAGGGTACGATCACGGCCGTTTACAGTTGGACGCACCCCGATATTTGTGGCGGCAAGATAACGAATCCCTTTGAGCCAGGCATAGGTAGCATAAACGCCATTGCCTGGCAGCAACAGTTCCTCCCAAACGGCCAGATTTGCGGTTGGAAAGCCGATGGTACGGCCGCGTTGATCCCCTAGGCTAACCACGCCGCTGAGAGCATACGGCCGTGCTAAACAACCATTCACATCATCAATATCGCCACTATTAATGCCTTCACGGATGCGGCTGCTGCTGACCAAACTGCCGTTCCACAAAGTCATTCCCTCGGCAACATGTACGCTAAAACCGCGTGTCTTGCCCAACGCTTGCAAAAAGGGAATATCGCCCTCGCGTTGATAACCAAAAGCAAAATTACCACCCCAAATTTGCCGCATATCAAGATGCGTAATCAACTGCTCGACAAAATCAGCAGCACGTATTTGACGCACGTCCTCATCGAATGGTTGGGTGATGATCAAATCAATGCCCTGCTCCGCCAACAAACGCACCCGATCTTGTATCGTGTTTAGGTAATAACGACCAGTTATGCCGCGAATCAAGCGTG
>CAYGMR010000290.1:0-7752 GCA_964350725.1 uncultured Ardenticatenaceae bacterium
ATCGTTGTAAGTCTGATCTTACTTGTATCAATATCTGTTGCTGCTGCTGGCCCTTCTAACCCACATGCTTGTTATGGACAAGCCACGGCCGTTTTTGCTCAAATGGGCGAGATGGGAGACCATGCCAGCGGTTTTCCAACCCCACGGCTCGGGCTGCGCAATTTGGCACGCGCCCTCTTTGATGCAGGTGCCATACCAGATGACAGCATGGCCTCACTAGGCGGTTTCGTAGCTGACGAATTGAACTTGTCTATCGAAGCTTGTATGAACTAAATAGGTTTAAACATTCACGGGTGGAGCTGCCCAAACGTCACATCTAATGAGTGCCCTTATTCTTGAGCAGAGTAAGGGCACTTTTTCGGTGAATTTAGACGCGCACGATATTGGGAAGAATAACCGGGCGGGATTTGGTTTTGCTGTAAAAGAAGGCTTGCATTGATTTGCGCACGGTGTCGTCATGGTTACGGCCGTTGCCCTTCAGTTCACGCTTCAATTGTGCGGTTGCCGCCTCGATCAAGGCTTGGGATTCATCCATCTGCAAGAAGCCGCGGCTAAAAATACGCGGTTCGCCCGCCAGTTTATGTTTTTTATTGATGGGCACATAGACCACAACAAACCCATCTTTCGACAGCCGTTCGCGGTCGCGCATCACCAACTCGTTGATCTCGCCAACAAGCTTACCATCGACATACACATCATCCACCGAAATGGAAGTGCCCACCCAGGCCGATTCGCCATCTGTCACCCAGGATGAACCATTTTGCAGAATAAATACATTCTCTTCCGCAACGCCGTTCTCTTGAGCCAGACGCGCATGCAAATGTTGATGGCGCATTTCACCATGCACCGGGATTAAAAAGCGCGGATTGACTGTTTCCAACATAATACGCATATCTTCACGGCTGCCATGACCAGAAACGTGTACCGTCGCCAAAGGACCATAAATCACATTCGCGCCACGCCCAAACAGATTGTTCAACATACGGCCGACATCTTCTTCATTACCAGGGATAGTGCCACCAGAGATGATGATCGTGTCCCCTTCATGCACATTGATTTGGCGATGTTCACCCTTTGCCATGCGGTTCAGAGCCGACCGGGGTTCGCCTTGCGAGCCGGTTGACAGAATTACCAATTTTTCATCGGGGATAGATGCTGAAATATCGACTAACAAATCTTTGGGAATCGTCATGTAGCCCAAATCACGCGCCAATTCGACATTTTGTTGTAAACTGCGCCCGGTTAGCGCTACTTTACGGCCGTATCTATCAGCCAAATACATAATCTCTTGCAAACGTGCCAAAACCGAAGAAAAAGTCGCGATAATTATGCGGCTGTCACGCGCTTCAGCAAATAAGTTGTCTAATGTGTCAGCCACCAATTGTTCAGTAGGTGTCCGTCCCGGACGATCTGCGTTGGTGCTGTCCCCTAACATGGCGACAACGCCATTGGGCGTCAGTTCACGCAAGCGCTTGAAATCAGTCGTGCGGCCGCCACTGGGGGTTTCATCCAATTTGTAATCGCCGGTGTGGACAATTGCGCCTACCGGTGTGTCGATTACCAGGCCAACCGCTGCTGGAATGGAATGCGCCACCGCAAAGGGGCTGATGCGGAAGGGGCCTAAATGTAATGTTTGTGTGTCGTCAATTCGTTCTAGTGTCGCGTTTTGCAGCACATGCGCTTCTTCTAGTTGGCGCTGTGCCATGCCGATGGTCAGGGCTGTGCCGTAGATGGGTGCCTTGATGTGCTGGAGCAGATAAGGCAGGCCGCCAACATGATCCTGGTGACCATGGGTTAACACGATGCCGCGTAAAGTATCTTGATTTTTTATGACGTAGTCGAAATCTGGTATAACCAGGTCGATGCCATACATGTCGCTTTCGGGGAACATGACCCCGCAGTCGATGATGATTTGGTTACGGCCGTATTCCAATATTGTCATATTTTTACCAATTTCCCCCAGGCCGCCCAGAGGAATAATTTTTAAGTTTTTTGCCATACTATTTTTAGTTATGTTCCTTGTATAGTGCTTGCGTGATCCATTTTTCCCGCCCTCAATTGTGTCCATATGCTTAAGCAACATGAATCGACACAGCTAAACAATTTAGCTAGTTGAAGCGTTTTTCATCCTTTACTGTGTTTCTCTCGGGCGGGTTTGTCTGATAGATCTTGCAGAAGGCACTTCTAATTTTATGTTACGCTAAGGAGCTTAACACAGTTCCGTAAGAAAAGCATTAATTACATAGTTTTGGTTTAGGTTAACTACAACGGATAAAGATAATAACAGATTTGATTTTGAGGTGACAATTTCGCTCTATTTATTGACTTTTGCGATTAAATATGTACACTAAAATCGAATGTTAGATTAAATTCACCCTAACTTAGGATTTTTTTTATGATTATCACACTCGATGATAAAGATCGGGTATTGCTTGACCAACTACAAGACAATGCGCGTTTAACCAGTTCAGAATTAGGCAAACAAATCGATCTTTCGACATCTGGTGTCCAAAAACGGTTACGCAAACTCGAAGAAAGCGGTGTGGTTGAGAAATATGCAACGATCATTAACCGTAAACGCCTCGGCTATGATTTGTTAGTTTTTGTACAGGTCACTTTGGCAGGCCACATGCCGGAATTGGTCGCGGCGTTTGACACAGCAATGCAAGCGATGCCCGAAATATTGGAATGTCATCGTGTCACCGGCAATGCTGACTACCTATTGAAAATCGTTGTGCGCGACCACGAACATTTAGATCATTTTCTCATGCAGCGGCTGCTGCCTCTGCCTTCAATTGATCGTGTGAGTTCCAACCTGGTGCTCAAGGCGGTTAAAGAAACAACAAATATTGGCCTGGTTGAAGCTGAAAACAACAACTATCAGTAAGGCCAGTTTGTTATAGATTAAGTAACTATTCAGGTGCTCCGGCCGTGTCTCCTGGCCGCGTCGGCTAGGGGTGTATAGTTACTAGATTAAAAAATAATCGAATAGCCAATGTAGACGATTTGCAAAAGCGTCCTACCAGTTTATAGGAGTGAAAAATCATGATTGCTGTACAAAAATCTCGCGAATTTACTGGCGAAATTGCCACCGAATTAAGAACGGCCGCACATGAATACACGGCCGTTACCCAAGAAATAACCTTTAGCGACGAACAGCACGCTATTTGGGCAGACCTGTTTAGTGGCATTAACCAACCCTTTTTGCGCGAACACCTTTGCGACGAATATTTGACAGGGCTGCGTCTTTTGCAACTTGATCCACAGCAAATCCCGTCGGTTGCCCATCTCAATGCCCATATTCAGCCGCGTACCGGCTGGCGAATTGAGAGAACGGCCGTTCGTTACACCCACGCTGACGATTGGTACAAAAAGTTTGCACAGCGCATCTTCCTGATCACCGATTACCTGCGCAGCCGCGACCAAATGGCCTTCACACCCGAACCAGACATGTTCCACGATATTTTCGGCCATCTCCCCTATCTGACCCTTGACTTTTATGCGCGCCTCGAAGACAAATTTGCCCCCGCTTACTTGAATGCAACCCAGACAGAACGCGAAGTCATCAAACGGCTGGCATGGTACAGCACCGAGTTTGGATTGGTGATGGAAGACAATCGCATCAAAGTTTTTGGCGCGGGCCTCATTTCCGGGCGCAGCGAACTCAGTAACACAATCATGGAATTTTACCGACTGGATCGTGATAATGTGATCGATTTTCGTGAGGATGTATATGCACAAATTTGCAACCACTTTTACACAAACGAAACTGATGTAAGCCGCATAATCAATGGCATCAATCAACTACATCAGCAAGGTGAAATGTCATCCCAGGAGCAAGGTTGGAATGTGACCCGCAGTTGTTACGATCAACTTGGCATTGAACGCACAGGCTATTTCGGCGGTGAAGTCTTACTCGCGCCATTTAATATTGACTATATTGCCCAAATTCCCAAAACCGTTTACGCCTTCAATCCGGTCTTTTTTGTTTTTGAATCCTTTGAAAAATTGGATACGCTGCTCGATTCCTACTTAAAACCAATTGAACAGCGCAATTCGGTTGGTAGTTCGCCAATAAGGTAACAATTGTAACTATCCGGCTCGGTCAGGAGACACGGCCGGAGCACCTAAATTGTTACTAGCAATTTATTTTGACGGAAGACAGACCATAAAGGGTCACAAACCCCCAATTCCCCCGCCCTTTGTCTTCCGTCAAACGCACCACTTGTTTTTGACAATTACCAGTTGACCCTGCATTGATCTGTGTCACAATACACAGATGATACCGAGACCAACCGCGCAACAACTATTGGATCAATTGCAAGAAAACCCTTTTTTTGGTGATTTAGACACAGACACATTACAAATCCTGGTTGATGGAGCCATCTGGCGTGAGTATGCGGCGGGTGAACTAGTTGTGCTAGAAGGTGAAATATCCACTGGCATGTATTATTTGCATTCCGGTTGGCTGAAAGCGGTCAAGGTATCCCCCAACGGCCGTGAACAAATATTGCGTTTTTTTGAAGCGGGCGAGACATTTTATGAACTCGGTGCCTTCACCAAACTACCACATCCAGCAACGGCCGTTGCGCTCGAACCGGCTGGCATTTGGCTAATTAGACGTGAGACAGTGCTGGGATTGATCCGGGAACGGCCGTATTTCGCCGAGTTTGTTTTGTCCAAGATGGCGGACCGTCTGCTGCACCTCGTCTCTCTCGTCACCGATCTTTCACTACGCCCCATCACCGAGCGCCTGGCGCGTTTACTGCTGGAAAGCGCCGAAGGCAACACTCTCTATCGCCCGCGCTGGTATACACAAGCAGAATTAGCCGCCCGCCTGGGAACCGTTCCCGATGTCATCCAACGTGCTTTGCGTGAACTAGAGAATGAAGGGCTAATCGAAGTACAAAGACGTGTTATCCACATCATCGACAAACAAAAACTAGCACAAAAAGTAAACTGATTTCAAAACCCGACAAAAGTCGTCGAAACCCAATCGCTCTAATGTTATGCTACCGGCAAAGATAGGATAACGTTGGAGCGATTTTTTTATTTGGACGATACCATGGATGCAATAACAGATACATCGGCAGAAAGAATAATGGTAAACGGCCGTTTTCCACATCCCCACAATGATTGTCTCTTCATCGAAATTCAACGTGGCATGGCCATAAAAACTTGTGACGGCAAGGAGGCAGGTTTTTCGGCGGGTATGCTTGTCGATCGCTGTAACGACATCACCACGCATTTGTTACTCGGCTGTTTGCCAACGCCCTCTGAATATCGGCTGATTCCGGTAGATTTCATCAATCGAGTTACCAGCACCGCGATCTACTTGACTATCGACAAAGCTGCCGTGGGAGAATTATCACTTCATCAACCCACCTGGTAACATAAATTATTAACAGAAAAAATCTATGCAAGGTTACACAGTACGGTTGAAGTCTTACCAAGGCCAACAACTGCGTTATTTTTTGCAGATTGCATTCACTGCGAGACTTATTCCGCAATCCGCACTCTGCAATCCACATTCAAATTCAAATTAGGAGAACAACCATGATCCCATATTTATTGATGGCACTTTTGTATGTCACATTAGCAATATTAGCCGCCCTAGAATCCTCTTTTGCTGGCTTAAACATATTACCCTGGTTTAACGGCATGGTATGGCTGCGCGTGCATTTCATCACCTTAGGTGCGTTAACACAAGTTCTCTTTGGCGTATTACCTGCCATCACTGCAATTCGTTTTCATCTGCCACGTCCCGCCATCCGGTGGGATATTTGGGCAGCTTTGAACAGTGGCATCGCCTTACTGCTGATTGGTATCCCGCTTGTTAGCCAGGTTCCCATCATCGCCGGCGGCACGCTCATATTTATCGCCACGATCTTGCTTATGGTGCAATTATTTAACATGCGTGCCAATGGACAAGCAGTAGAAAATGCAGGACAGGGTCAGGCCGGCCGCAAATTCTATATTGTTGGTTTGGCTTATTTTTTGCTCGGTATCCTGATTGGCACGGGTTTATGGACCGGTTGGATTCAACCATTAGGTGTCGTGGGAAATGCCAAAGAAGTGCATATCCATGCGAACAATTGGGGGCTGGTATCGTTGGTTTTTGCCGGGCTGCTGGTCGATTTGTATCCTGTGTGGGCGCAACGGCCGTTGGCCTACCCCAAATCCATCACCCCTATCTTCTGGATGATGACCCTCGGTGCGTTTGGGCTCATCTTTGGCCCCTGGCTAGCGAATACCTATTTACTGGTTCCTGGCTTACTGCTGCACCTGATCGCCACTGGTTGGCTGCTCGTCAATGTCATCAAACCGATATGGGGTGACCGTTCGGCTTGGACAGCAGGCATGTCCCATCTCATCTTTTCATATATTTGGCTGTTATTGCCGATTTTAATGGCACCAATTGTTTTGTTTGGCGTAGGCAGCTTACCTGGCGAAATCATCGAAGCCAATGCGCCGCAAGCATTGATCTATGGTTGGGTACTGCAATTCAGTTACGCCGTCATCCCGTACTTTTTCAGTCGCATATTCTTGCCAGATAAACCCGCAAAATTGGGCGGCACCTGGTTAAGCTTCGTCACAATAAACCTCGGTGCAGTTTTCCTATGGGCCAGCATATTTATCCAGCCATTGAACACAGTTTTACATGGCATTGCCTATCTCTTGTGGGCTGTTTCGCTGCTGCCAATTCTGCTCGACTTGTGGAAAACCACCCGCGATGGCATGTCCAGGCTGGAACGTGACAGCGCAATCGCGTAAGGAATTACATTTTTCCCAAGATATCATTTGGGAAAAATATAAACACGGACAGAAAAGAATGCGAGCACATAATTTCCTCACTTCCTTTCTGTCCGTGTTTACAAAATTTATTCACATTTTCCCCATATCGGCAATACCTTGCCACCTAAATCCTAAACGCTCCTTTGAATCATCTTGTTTTTTCCTACTGCAGCCAGACCGATATTTTGCCCTTTGAAGTTTAATCGAAATGGGGTGATATGGTGTCCCTGACGTACAGCATAATCGGCCAGACATTCCAGCCAATCGACCCCAATCACCGGATAAAATGGCTCATCAATTACACAACACGGGAAAATAATAAAGCCACAGCCAAATTCTGCGGCCGCATCAATAATCGCAGCATTACAACCATGGGCATGCATGCCGACTAACAAGTCAAAATCTTGTGCCAATGCCTTCACAAAAGCTTGATTTCGATGTGGCACACTTTCTGAGGCTGCGATCTTAACCCGTCGACCCAATGCGATATCTTTGTATTTATGTGGCAGCTCTTGGAAAGTGGGATCAATCACCGTCGCGTCCCAGCCGCTTTGCTGCATCAAAAAGGCAAACAAACCTTTGCCGCCACCAATATCCGCCACACGGCAAGACTCGAAACGCGCAGTCAACCAGCGGTGCAGCAGTTGGAAGCGGAACTTTTTCATCTTGCGCAGTTCCTTGGGTTCTTGACCTACGAACGCGTCTAAATCAACATCATCCACGGCCGAATGTGCCGCAATATGCTCAAGGCTGCGAAACAGTTCACGACTGCCTTCTTGTTCTCTATGTCTTGCCATAGAAGCATTTTATCAAAAGTCCACAATAAGTCGTAGTTTGTACACAGTCGTAGAATGAATATCAAACCCTTCTTTCCATCACGCATCATTGATCACAGTGTGGCGCACGTACAGGTAGATCATCATCTTGCGCCTTTCAGTCGCTAGGTGAGACGCACTT
>CAYGMR010000291.1:0-7752 GCA_964350725.1 uncultured Ardenticatenaceae bacterium
TTTTTATCAAGTGCCGCTGCATTTGCTTTTGGGGCGAACAATTAGGGCTAAAATATTTAGACGAAAAGGAGTGTGTGGAAATGAAAATTGGTGTGGTTATCAACAATGGTAGTTCCTCAGAAGATGGCGCTGTGCCAGCCTATAACGAATTACGGGCAATCGCGCAGGCGGCCGAAGCGGGCGGTTTGGACTCGATTTGGTTGTTTGACCATTTGCTTTTCCGTTCAGACGATACGCCAACCGTCGGTATTTGGGAATGTTGGACGATGTTGTCGGCTTTAGCCGAAGCCACTGAGCGCGTGGAGCTAGGCACGCTGGTTTTGTGTAATCCGTTTCGCAATCCGGCTTTGTTGGCCAAAATGGCCCATACACTCGATGAAATTAGCAACGGCCGTGTCATCCTCGGCGTTGGCGCCGGCTGGCACAAGCCTGAATTTGATGCCTTTGGGTACAGTTTTGAGCGCCGCGTCGACCGCTTTGAAGAAGCGCTGCAAATCATGACGCCCCTTTTGCGCGGCGAATCAGTCGATTTTGATGGCACTCACTATCAAGTGCAAGATTGTGTCATTACCCCGCTGGGACCCCGTTCACAAGGTATACCGCTTTTAGTTGGCGCCTTTCGCCCGCGTATGCTGCGTTTGGTGGCGCGTTATGCAGACCAATGGAACACAGCCTGGCTCGGCAATGCACATGGGCTAGCTGAGCGCATTGATTTGATTCACGCGGCTTGTGAAGAAGAAGGGCGTGATCCAGCTACATTAGCCGTGACTGTTGGCGTGCAGGTTGTTTTCCCTGATTTAGGCGAGGTTGATTCTTGGGCAAAGGAACCGCTTTCAGGGACTACTGAAGAATTAGCACATGCATTTCATGATTATGAAAAGGCTGGTGCGAACCATTTGATCATCTCTCTTAGCCCTTTTTGTATGTCAGCGGTTGAACACCTGGCAGAAGCTGTTCGCCTTTATCGAGATGACTAAAATTGAAATGGACTCTAGATGCACTGAGGACATCAATATTCATTGTGTAGAGAAAATTTATGAAACCGAACGTATATGTAACCCGGCATTTGCCTAGAATTGCTTTACAAGAGTTGCAGGCTGTTTGTGAAGTTGAAATCTGGGATGAGGAGTTTCCGCCATCATACGATCTGATTGTTGAAAAAGTAGCTGGTAAAGAAGGGTTACTCTGTTTGTTGACCGATCAAATTGATTCAAACTTGATGGATGCTGGGCAAAATTTGAAGGTAATCAGCCAAGTCGCCGTGGGCTATGACAATATCGATGTGGCGGCAGCAACTAAACGTGGCATCGCGGTAGGCAACACGCCCGGTGTGCTTACGGACGCAACGGCCGATTTTGCATTCACACTCCTCATGACTGCCGCACGGCGTGTTGGCGAGGCGCTGGATTATGTGCGCGACGGTAAGTGGCAAACCTGGGGCTTGACACTTTTACTCGGTCAAGAGGTTCATGGCGCGACCTTGGGCATAATCGGTATGGGCCGTATTGGTCAGGCGATGGCCAAACGCGCACGTGGCTTCGACATGAAAATCTTATATTACAACCGCAGCCGCAAACCAGAAATTGAAGAAAGTTTAGGGGTTGAATATCGCGAGTTGGATGATTTGTTACGTGAATCGGATTTTGTCTCGTTACATCTCAATTTGACTGACGAAACACGCAGCATGATTGATGCGCGTGCTTTTAACTTAATGAAAGAAAACGCGATATTGATTAACACTGCACGCGGCCCGATGGTTGACTCGGATGCGTTGTATCTCGCCCTAAAAGAGGGGCAAATTGCTTATGCAGCGTTAGATGTAACCGATCCGGAACCTATTCCAGTGAGCGATAAATTGTTGACATTGCCAAACTTAATTGTGGTTCCACATATCGCCAGTGCGACAGTGACTTCTCGCACGCAAATGTCACAAATGGCGGTGCGTAATTTGATCGCCGGTGTGCGCGGTGAAACATTACCATTTCCCGTAAATGCGGTTTGAGACAATCTTGCCTGGGATAAAAATGATGGGGGCGAGCCAAATAGTTTAAAACAAGTGGTTTATTACTGTCAAGTAACAAATATCATGAAATTCATATGACATTTGTTACAAGACATGTGGTCTTTTTTATTGTATACTGCAATTGTTCAAAGGAAGGTCATCGATTAGATGAAATTCCTAAGGCAGAGGAAGCTCCGAGAAATTGGACAGCGACCTTACCAAAGTCATATCGGTTATGGGTTGGAAAACCGTAGTGGGTCCTTTTAGCAGGTAAATCCCAACGGAAACCAACGTTATAATAATTGGTATGGCGCTCCTATGACATCATCTTGATGTAAGACTTTGCAAGATGACGAGCTACAAGTACGAGCTGAAAAGGTTTTTATTATTTGATTCCCTGGTCAGTTCGGAAAGGTAGGTAGTCACAAGGACAATGCTGAAGGCAACTATATTTGCATTCTATTCGCCAGAATAGGGAATAAGTAAGAGCTGCTTTTGGAGTTGGTAAGCACGTTTGAAGGTTACTTGGGGCTCCTCTTTTTTATATGTAAGAAGCGTTTCTGTTTTTCGCAGAAGCGCTTTTTTTGATCCTGGTGTTGTAGAACGATTTTCAAAATCGTGTTATGAATTGTTGTTGGGTTGGAAGACTTCAGGTTTGAGTAAACCGACAAATGGCAGGTTGCGGTAATGTTCACGATGATCAAGACCGTAGCCCACAACAAATTTTTCAGGCAGATCAAAGCCTTTATAACGTAGGGGGACATTGATTAAGCGGCGTTGCCCTTTGTCAAAAAGAGTACACACTTCAAGCGAAGCAGGTTCACGCGCTTTGAGGTTGGTCAGTAAATAATTGAGCGTTAAGCCCGTGTCGATGACATCTTCTACAAATAATAAATGTCGCCCTTTGATGGTTTCATCGAGATCTTTTTGAATTCGTACAACCCCTTTATCACGTGATTGAGCTGAATAACTGGCTATGGCCATGAAATCAACTTCGACAGGGATGGTGATCGCGCGCAACAGGTCAGCCATAAAGGGGAAGACGCCTTTGAGAACACCAATAAGCAGCGGATTTAGGTTTGCATAATCACGAGAGATCGCCTGCCCTATTTCGTGTACGCAGGCTTTGATTTGGTCAGCAGAATATAAAATTCTGCTGATACCGTCATACAGTTCTCCATATGCTTCGGGAGGAAAATGATCGCTCATGGGCTGTCGCTGTTATTTTGGGCCTTTGTGCCACTGATTTGGGCGGCATGTTCATCCATGCCAAAGCGCAGCATTAAATCGCGTAAATCGCTGCGTTTCCAGAGCTGCACATTGATGTCTGGATATAGCTCATGCATGCGCCGAATTTTGCGGTTTTTGATGGTGACGTGCTTGGGGCGCACGGTTGTAAGTTCGACATAGAGATCTTGACTGGGCAGATAGAAGTCGGGTGAAAACGCCTGGGTGACATTGCCATCCGCATCCCATTGTAAATCAAAGGTGCGTGGTTCATATTCCCAGGTGATGCCGTAATAGTCGAGAATGCTGGCAAATTCTGCTTCGATCGGGTGGACGAAAACAGGCGTAGAATTTTGATTGTTTTTGTCGCCCACACATTCCTCCAAATTATCTGATTTCCTCAAAAGTTAAATCTGGATATTTGTTCCTATAAAAATTTAACTCATGTTCAGAATTCATCAAACCAACCAGGTGGCCATCATCATTGCGTGCGCGTAACATGCTGTAGCGCCAGGGTAACATTTCGATTTGGTCTTCTGGGCCTGTGATATAACGTGCGATTTGATGGGGTAATGGTTGCAGTTTTGTTGTGACATTATACTCGGTTTCAAGACGCGCTTGTACGACTTCAAACTGTAAAACACCAACAACTGCCAAAATCGGATCCCGTTTTTGGGCATCAACTTCATACAAAACTTGCATTGCACCTTCGGTCTCTAACTGGGTAATGGCTTTGTTAAACTGTTTTTGTTTGCTGATGTCCAGGTTGATTAGACGGGCGAAATGCTCTGGGGAAAATTTAGGAATCGGTGCGAAGTTGAAAGCCTTGCCTGCGCTGATGGTGTCGCCGATGTGGAAGTCCCGGTTGCCAGGCAAGCCAATGATATCGCCGGGATAGGCTTCTTCAATGACTTCGCGTGATTCGGCAAAAAACTTATACGGCCGTGGCAACTTAAAGTTTTTGCCGGTACGCGCATGATTGACAGGCATATTGCGCTCGAAACGGCCGCTGCACACGCGCACGAATGCGACACTATCCCGATGTTTAGGGTTCATGTTGGCCTGAATTTTGAAAACAAAGCCTGAAAAATCAGGATCATCTGGGTCGATAGGTCCTTTATCACTGGGATAGGCACTGGGCATGGGGGCATGTTTCACAAAATCATCCAGAAACAGTTGTACACCAAAGTTTGTCAGCGCACTGCCAAAAAAGACGGGTGTTTGCTTGGCCGCTAAAAATGCTGTTTTATCGAACTCTAGGCCTAATTCGTCAATGAGTTGGATGTTTGTATGCAAATCTTCAAGCTGCATATCCAATAAAGCCGCACGGATGCGTGGATCATCGAGGGTTGTGATTGATTCGGGTGAAATGGTTTGATTTCGCATTGTACGGTCGTATAGATGGACTTCTTCCGTTTTGCGATCATAGACACCGATAAAACTGCTGCCATCGCCAATTGGCCAATTGATGGGAACGGGCTGCATACCCAAAACTGTTTCGACTTCATCTAACAATTCCAAAGGATCGAGGGCCGGTCGGTCCATTTTGTTGATGAAAGTAAAAATTGGGATGCCGCGCTGGCGGCACACATCAAATAGTTTGCGTGTTTGGGCTTCAACACCTTTAGCTGCATCCAAAACCATGACGGCGCTATCGGCGGCCATGAGCGTGCGATAGGTGTCTTCAGAAAAATCCTGATGGCCAGGGGTGTCTAATAGATTGATGGTGTGTCCCTGGTAGGGGAATTGTAAAACAGTGGAAGTGATTGAGATGCCACGCTCGCGTTCCATTGCCATCCAGTCAGAGGTTGCGCTGCGTTGGTTGCGGCGCGCACGCACATTGCCAGCAAGATGGATGGCACTGCCGTATAACAATAGTTTTTCGGTTAGGGTTGTTTTGCCGGCGTCGGGATGTGAGATGATGGCAAATGTCCGCCGGTTAGCCACTTGGGTGGCTATGTCTCCGTTTGTTGTCATTGGTTTCCGTTTTTATAGCGGCCACAGATTTACACGGGTTTTAATTCTTTGTCCGTGTCATTTCTTGACTAAATCAAAAGTTGTAGGTCAAATTCGACCCTGTATGATAACGCGAAACGGCCGTTACGACCATCAATTATAAGAAAGTTTCGCCCCTTATTTCATCATCATGATAAAATGGGCGTATGTTGGACTTATCCATCGTCATTGTTTCATACAATACAAAACAACTGCTGGATGATTGTCTGTTGTCATTGATGCGGGCAGAACAGCCCGCGGGGGGCTGCGAGATCATTGTTGTTGATAATGCTTCTACTGATGGCAGCCAGGAGATGGTTCGAGAGCGCTACCCCGCTGTGAATCTGTTGGCGCTGGATGAAAACTTGGGCTTCTCAACGGCGAATAATCGTGGAACGGCCGTTGCTTCAGGCAAATACGTCTTATTTCTCAACTCTGATACGCGCATCTCACGCAAGGCTCTCGTTGAACCCCTTGATTATCTACAAGCAAATCCAGATGCAGGTGCCATCACCGTCAAATTGATCTATCCAAATGGGGAGCGAGATCCTGATAACCATCGCGGATTTCCAACGCCTTGGAATGCAGCCTGCCACTTTTTGGGTTTAGGTCGCCTTTTTCCAGACAACCCGCGTTTCAATGGTTACTTTCAAGCATATGCCAATTTTGAGGAGACGCATGTCGTTGAGGTGATTGCTGGCTCTTTCATGATGATGCCCCACTCTGTTTTTGATCAATTAGATGGTTGGGACGAGACCTATTTCTTTTATGGGGAGGATATCGATTTTTGTTATCGCATTCATCTTGCTGGATACCAAATCATTTATTATCCACATGTTGAAGTGCTGCACTACAAAGGGGCTAGTTCAGGCTTGCGGAAAGAATCGGCTGCAATTGCCAAACCCCCTAAAGCAACACGGGTCAAAGTGGCAAAAGAATCAGTCCGTGCGATGCAAATTTTTTACCGCAAATTTTATAGCCATCAATATTCACCTATTGTAACCGGACTGATTTTGGCTGGGATTCAGTTTAGAGGCTGGCTGCGTATCCTCAAACACCAATTATCTTGAGATGTAAATTTGTGAAATGGACCTGATTTGGCATGATTGAGACAGAAACAAAATGGGAAGATAGTGGGTTTGATTGTGAGCATTGTGGCGGCGAGATTTTGCTGCGTACAGATATCGAAGAAGGTCGTGCTGATTTCCAATGTTACCAATGTAAAGAATGTGCTTGTCAATGGTTGTTAAGCGGTGATTTACACCGAATCGGTGATGGCAAACAGTGCAAACAAGCGGCCAAGGTCAGTGAAACTGAGGGTCTTACGCATTGGGTTGATAAACTGTCGCGCAGTTTGTGGATTTTGTTGGCGCTTATTGCTGGGGTGATGTTGTTGCGTTTTGGTGGGGGGATAGTAATTCGGTTCCTATTGCCATTGGTTGCGATTGGTGTGTTGGGGTATGTGTTCGTGCGATACGGCCGTACGCAAGAATGGTGGTAATGAATCATTTCTTGGCGTTTGGTAAAATTTTAAATGGAAGACAAATGATGAAAGACAAAAATTTTGTCCTCGGTCATTTATCCTCTGTTGTCATTGTCTTTTGAGCCGCCGCCATCGCTTTCCGAATGTCAATTGGCCCAAATAACTTGTCTTGAAACGCTTGAATTTCGCGCCTTTTAATCAATTCTAACACTGCAAGCAATGTAATCGAAACCTCAACCCCGCTGGTTTGTGCGGAGAGCAATTCTTCAAAACGCAGCGATTGTTGCTGGCTAACATAATAACGCAGCCGTTTGATTTGGCCTTCAATTGTGAAGCGGCGTGGCTGCACCAGAGCCACACTTTCCCCCATTGTTTCTGCTCTGCTCAAAGCGGCTAATACGGCCTCAATGAGTGAGTCCACTGTCACGCCGCTCATATCTAAACGCCCTTCAATTTTGGGAGGTGGGGCCACACGTAAATAGGAGCGCAGCCCCATCTCTTCGCGGGTTTGAAACCATTTCGCGGCTTCCTTAAAACGTTTATAGGCACGTAATTGACGGATGAGGGCGGCTGCGGGGTCTTCTTCGAACTCATCATCGCCCGGCAAGGGGGGCGTTTGTGGTAATAACGCACGGCTTTTGATCAAAACCAGACGCGCACTGACAACCAAAAAATCAATTAATTGCGAGACTCGATTTTCCTTAAGTTTTTCGACCTGCTGTAAATATTGTGCCGTCACCCGCGCCAATGAGATTGCAGTGATGTCCAACTCATCTTTGTCGATCAAATGCAACAAGAGATCAAGCGGGCCAGAGTATTCAGGGAGATCGATGGTGTATTTTTCAGTTGCCATAATATTTTTGATTCCACTGAGTCTAAAAAAATTACACGGAGTTGCACGGAGGATAAACGGAGAAAAATGGAGAAAATCTGCTGTTTAAAATATATTTTCTGATCCACTAACATATTTGAGACACATAAAAACAGCGTAACTATTCAGGTCATTCCTGCGCAGGCAGGAATCCACACATGGATACCCGCCTGC
>CAYGMR010000292.1:0-5740 GCA_964350725.1 uncultured Ardenticatenaceae bacterium
GCCCGATGCGTACCCCAGAATAAAGAACAGGTCCAGTGGAGTCGAGCTTGATAGCCAACGCGATAAGGCCCCCAACCAGTAAAGTCGGAATGCTCAATATGAGTACCAAGATTAAGTCAAGCCCGCGTTTGAGTGCCCTGGCCATACGGCTCATACGTAAGTTGCGTACACTCAACATGGGAATACCGGCCATATTGTTAAATTCAACCCGTTTGAGGCTGATCTGTAACACGTCTGGCACAACTTGTGCGCGTATGCCATCTGTCTGGCAAATTTGAAGCAAGGTGTTTGCTTGCTGGTGCATGCTGCCAGGTAAAGCAATAAAAACAGTGTGCAGATTGGTGTGTGTGCGGATGATTTTGGCAAGATCGCGATAATTGCCCAGATGGGGAATGCGACCAGAGCCGATATTGTTTTCATCGGAGCTGTCATCAAGATAGCCAATAACTTTGAAACCTAAATCGGGTCGTGCCAGCAGCGTGCGGATCACACCCCGTCCCGCTTCAC
Source organism: uncultured Ardenticatenaceae bacterium (assembly GCA_964350725.1). GTDB lineage: Bacteria > Chloroflexota > Anaerolineae > Promineifilales > Promineifilaceae > JAACFF01. Next base: position 508 of record CAYGMR010000292.1, read on the forward strand.
CTGAACCAATAACCAATGCACGATCGACTTGTTTGCCACGTCGGTAAAGTATTGAAAAGGTTAAACGGCGTAGGATTCGTGCAATGCCGATGAATACGACAATGAAGACCCAGGCCCACACCAGTAACAAGCGGGAGAAAGGACTGGGCTGGAAAAAGAAGGTGATCGCCATCATCAATGCCAAAGCAGAGGCGGTTGCCGAGAAAATACGTGAGATTTCGTCTATCCAAAATTCACCGCGCCGTCGCCGCCACACTTTATGCTGTGAAAACATGACGATGAGTAGTAGAACGAGGATCAATTGTTGGCTGAGGTAATTGGCATACGGTTCGGGAAAGACTACTGGGCGCAGCCACTCCCATTCGTAGCGGGCAATATAGGCCATAACAAATGCCAGATTAATGAGGATTAAATCGGTCGCGATGGTGAGAAAATTGACTGTGCGGCTTTTCATGTTTGTGTCAGGGCGCGTTGGTAGACAACGGCCGTTTCTTTGCCTGCTCGTTCCCAAGAAAATTGAGCAGCTTGTAATAGACCTTTCGCTTGCATTTTAGCGGCGATTTCGGGAGTGTCCACTATGCTTTCTACATGTTTTGCCAATGCTGCTGGGTCATCTGGTGTGAAATAAAGTGCTGCTTTGCCCCCAGCTTCTGGAATTGAAGAAGCATCTGAGGCGATAACTGGGGTCCCACATGCCAGCGCCTCAACAACAGGCATGCCAAAGCCTTCGTAAACCGATGGGAAAAGAAGCGCAGCAGCGGCATTGTACCAAAGCGGCAGCGCTTCATCCGCTACGTAATCAGTGAAACGCACCTGGTTTGCTAAGCCTAACGTTTGTACTTGGGCAAATATCTGATCATAAAGCCAGCCTTTCCCCCCGACCAAAACAAGCAATAACTCGGGTCGCTTCAATTGGGCCAATGCCTCTAATAAAACAGGAATGTTTTTGCGTGGTTGTAATGTGCCTACATGGAGCAAAAATTGAGCGGGTAGATTTTCTTGTGCGCGAAAGGCGGCGATTTGTTCTTTGGGTAACGGCCGATACACTTTTTCTACGCCCGGTAATACAACATCAATTTGGCTGAGGGGGATGCCAAAAAAAGAATGCACGTCTTGACGTGTAGATTCTGATATGGTGATCACGCGCCGTGCCTGGCGGCAAGAGCGTGCGGTTTGTGTGCTCAGATATTTGTGTTGTAGGCTTGGAAAGCTTTGTGGATAATGCATAAAGCTCAAGTCATACACTGTGACGACACTGGGAATGTGGGTGAACACAGGGGTGACAAAAGCCATGCTGTGTAGTAGATCGCATTTGTGTTGATGCCCAACCCAAGGCCAAGCTGTCTGTTCCCAAAGAATGCGCATGCTGCGTTTTTGGGTGGGCCAGCTGCTGTGATGGAGGGTGAAGTCTGGGCGTTGTAACCATTTGGCTTTGTGTTGAGTGTAGATGTCGTAATGGAAACGGCCGTCGTATACCAACTTGCTGTCGGGTGACATGCTGTCGGACGACAAAACATCCGCCGGCAAATTGCGCAGCACTTGCGCGATATATTGATGAATACCAGCACGCCGATAAGTAGCCGTATCTGCCAATAGGTGGGCGTTAATACCGATGCGGCAAGGGTTTGAATCCGCTTTGAGTGACATAGCGTCAAATTATAACGGTTTAGGGCTTGATTTAGCCAAAGAATGTAACATTATGTTGACTTATTGCCAGGGAATGATTACAATATTTTCATAAAATGGCATTAATACTGACTCTTAGGATTGCTTTTAAGGATTATATGTTCGAGTAATTTATTTCCTGTGAGTCGAAACAATTTGATTGCACTATGAATTTTTAGGAGGTTTCTGTGAAGCGCAAACCATATACATGGGTGTGGATAGTCTGTACAATTGCAGCCGCGATGTTATTGACAGCTTGTGTGCGCCCGGTTCCCACTGAGCCAGTGGCGACCCTCACGCCATCCTCTGAATCAGGTCCAACCGCAGGCGGAGAACTCCCAACTGAAGTCCCCGTGATTCCTCCCACACCAACTGCGCCTACAGAATTGACTACCCCAGGGGGATCTGAAGTAACCGATCCTCCCGCCACACAGATGCCACCTGCAACTGAAAATCAGGTTTATGTGGTTAAATCGGGTGATTCGGTGAACAAAATCGCAGAACAGTTTGGTATTACGTCTGAAGAGCTTGCACAAGCCAATGATATGAGTGTCAATGACACCATTCACCCTGGCGATGAGTTGATTATTCCGGGTGGAACGGTTGTTGTTGAAGTACCAACGCCTACAGCAACACCTGCACCCGATCAAGGCATGGGTGGTTCAGATATGGGTCAACAAGGTCAATCCGGTCAGGGTAACAGCGGCGTACATGTCGTACAGCCAGGTGAAAACCTGTTTCGTATTGGTTTGAAATATGGTTGCACGGTCAACCAGATGGCACAATTCAACGGTATCCATAATCCCAATTATATCTATCCTGGACAGCCACTGAAGATACCCCCCAGTTGTTGAGGTAGTACTGTATCAGTGATAATTTCACGAATATACTTCGTGTAATTCGTGAAATTCGTGTCGGAAAATACTTGTACACCGTGCAAGCATGTCCTCCTGAGCACGGCCGAAGGGAAGCTTACTGATCTGCCTCACTATTATTTCAAGAACAGCCATATAACAACGCCTGCAATAAGCATAAACAGACCAACCATTAACAGGCCAAGCATTTGAGCATTAGCTGCAGCTTGGTTTGCAACGGTTTCGGTTTCATGGCTTGTGGTTTCGGAGATAACATCCGTTTCTGCAACTTCATTCGCTGCCGCTGGTTCCGCTGCTGGTGGTTCATTATCGACTACGGCCGTTTCTTCATCAACGACTTCAGTATCATTGCCAATTACCGGTTGGAAAATCGCAACATCCTGTTTGTAATCATCCATAAATGCTGTTACCCAGGCCAGGGGCGCATTCCAATTGATCGTAATTTCGTTTGTTGTCCAGGAACCGATATCATCGATATAACGTTTGGCCGGGGCTGCCTCAAATAAACCAGCTTCGGCAGCGGTGGGATCATCTGGATTTGCATTGGGGCCACCGGCGACGACTCCAGGCGGGGGGAGTGGCCAGCCATTCGCTGGATCATTGGCCCAAAAACGATGGTGTGGATTTTGCAACGGCCGTTCGCCATAACCCGATACATAACTCTTGCTCAATGGATTGCGTCCCAAAAGATAATCCATGCTTTCGGTCATACCATTGAGGAAGCGTACATCATCGCTGAATTCATAAGCTAAACCCAAGATGATCATATTATTGAGCACAGCAGAATTGGATCCCCATTCAAACTCAGAAATCGGCATGGGGTACGCCTCCTTCTCTATATTTGCCAAATAATCTTCAGCCATTTGGATGATCGTGGCACGCAAGGCCTCCACATCTTCACTGCTTAAAGTGTTGGGCAGCATTGCTAAGGAAATGGTGCCTAACGTGGCTGTGTTATCCCATGACATCGCGCCAGTGCCGGCTGGAATTTGTTTGAAATGGGGTGAAGACAATACAAAATCAAGATATTCTGCCTTCCCGGTTGTGATGAATAATTCAGCCGCCGCCCAATAAAATTCGTCGCTGACAGTTTGATCGGGATAATCACCACCCCCTGTGCCGGGTACTTGTCCGGCAAATATAGCGGGGTTTTCTAGTGCGGCTTGCCACGCCTGTTCTGCGGCGGTCAGGCAATCAATGGCGAAGTTTGTATCGATCGGGGCCCAGATGCGTGCACATTGAGCAGCGGTGGCGGCCAGATTGAGTGTGGCTGCGGTGGATGGGGGATAGAGGTAACGGCCGTGGCCCGCAACCGCATTTTCATTATCATTATCTTGTTCAGTAACCGGCAATGATGGTATTCCATCCCATTCCAGATCATGAATTTTGTGGTGAGCCATGCCCCCCAATTCTGCTTCAGTGGGGACTTGCATCGATAATAAAAATTCCATCTCCCAGCGTGCTTCATCTAAGATGTCAGCCAGGCCGTTACTACTTTCAGGGATGTCCAATATGCCATCTGCATAGGCTTCTGGATTGCGTTCATATTGATTCAACAAAGTCCACAGCGAAATACCGCCATTCACAACATATTTGCCATAATCGCCGGCGTCATACCACCCTCCGGCCACATCCAGCGTGTAATCACAACCCGGCCAAGATTTACCAGTTGTGTCTTCGCCTGCAAAGCAAGTCACATGATCATCGCTCAAATGACCGGCCGGGCGTGCCCAGTCGCCAGCATAAGCGGGTTCCAGTTCGATGCCGCTGCGATTAAGATAAAAATAGCGTAAGGCATCTTGCCGCATTTGGGTGTAAATATCGGGGCCGATGTCAAAGGGTGCGCTGGACAAAGTATCAACTTGCAGCACGTACCCTGTGCCTGGTTGCTTAAACTCAGAAAAATCGATTTGATGCACGAAATCACCAGAATTCGCATCATTACCGATGACTATACTTTCACCGCTGAGCTTCTCTTCTTCGTTGACGAGTAAACGCCAGGTAACGGGGTCGGGGTTGTCTAGATGTAAAGCTGCCCGTTTGGGTGCATCTGGGAAATAGCCAACCTGGTTACCATTGATGCTCGGTTGTAATGTATCAGCGGTAGTTTCGGTTTCTTGTTCGGGCTCTTGTGCCCCAACATTGCGTGGTGCGGGCAGTGGGATGTCATTTTGGCCGACTTCAAAAAAGATACCTGTGCCAAATAAGCTGGGGTTTTGCCAGGAGCTATCGATCGTGTCTGCATTTGACCAGATGAGTTTGACGTCGCGATCGGTTGTTGTCGCGCCGTTGGCTTGCGCCTGGAAGCCGATTTGGGTTCCATGACTGGGGGTGATAAAGTTGGAAATAGGAACGGCCGTTTCCAATCCCCAACCATCATCCGTCGCAAAAACATAGCCCGTTACTGTGGCTTCTTCACTAAAAATACCATCAATGGTTAGCCCATCCGGATCCGTATTGTTTATATCAGCTGGAATCAAACGAATTTGGAAAATGCCGTGATCGTATGTGCGACTGTCGATGTCCTCAGTAAGATTCAGGAAAAACTCCAAGGAATCCTCATTCCAGGTGTCGGCGCCATGCTGGCCGGTGATGATATTTTTATCGGGCATTGTCATCGCGATGTAAATATTGTCCGCATCGGCAGCTACAGCAACAGTAAAAGAGCCGTTCATCTGCAAATTAAAAATTAA
>CAYGMR010000292.1:5750-7736 GCA_964350725.1 uncultured Ardenticatenaceae bacterium
GCTGGCCCCCTTGGGAGAGGCGCCATCGAAATCGCGACAGTGAAAGAGCCGTTTTCGGCGGGGTCATCGGAAAGGAGCGTGCCTTGTGTCACTGTGCTGACTGGCACACCGGCCCAATCTGCCAAATCGCCATCCAGGTTGATTTGAACCGGGAAAGGAATATAAATCGCCTCACCTGGGATTTCTGCGGGGGCCAGTAAATCATCTTGTGCGGCAATATTATTGTGGAAACCAAACAGGATCAAAAGAATAAAGAGGAATAAAAGGGGGAGGAACGGCCGTCTTGTATGCATTACACATCCTTAGTTTATGTAAGTTTTTCCTGTAAAGGCAGGAATCCATAAAAGCAATTCGAATGTAAATGATAGATGAGTTCCCCAAAAGATTCAAATCTCTGCTGCACCCACAAAAATTTGTGGCTTGACAAGCTGATATATCACCTGTATACTGTTTTACACAGCCTGTATACAGGTGATATATTGAACATATACAGTTAGCATAATTTGGGTTGAGTGATGGACGAAATAGAACGCTACCTTCTCAAAAATAAAGACGAGCACCTTGATGATAGTTCACCACGTCTTCTGCGTGAACTTGCCTACGACCGCCTCAAAGATGCCATTCGTTATGCTAACCTGCAACCCGGCGCGCCCATCTCAGAAACCCGCATATCAAAAGCTTTAGGCATCAGTCGCACACCTGTGCGCGAAGCAATGCAGCTTTTGTCACAAGAAGGCTTAGTCGAGATTTTTCCTGGCCGCGCTGTCACCGTCGCTTCACGTTCTATTCGTGAAGTTTTAGACGTGATACATATTCGCTTGTTGCTGGAACCGGAATTAACTCGCTTGGCAACAGAATCAATCTCCCCCAATCAACTTGAAACATTATGGCAGTCACTCGAAACAATGGAAGATGCTGTTGAGCGCGTTGATCGATCAGGATGGTCAAAAGCCGATACGGTTTGGCATGAAATATTGAGTGCAGCTTGCCCCAATCCATTACTTGGTGAAATGGTTCTGCAAATGCGCAACCGCATTCATCGTTATGCCAATATCGACCACAAACTCGAAATCGCTCAACTACGCAACGGAACGGCCGAACATCGGCTGATTGTCGAAGCGATAGATGCCCAAAATGCCCAAGCCGCAGAAGCTTTGATGCGCACGCATCTCGAAAACCTGCGTGCAAAATTGTTTAATCAACTAATCTATTAACCAATGGAACATTGACCAATGGTAAATTGGCCAATGCTACTTCAATGCTGCAGGAACCTGATTTGAGAAGAGGAGGTGATGCACACAAACCAATTTAATGTAAATTCCTAATACGAGGATATATAGAAAGATGCCACACCAAAATTAAATTTGATATGGCATCATAGGCAACACAGCTAAAGGCTCATTCTTAAAGTAATCAGACCGGCAAGTCAATAACCATTAAGCATTGAGTGACTCATTTCCCCCATTAATCTGGAGGGTCTGCTGCGTTTGGATGAAGTGATTTCTCACTTTGTTTAAAAATAGCTCACATTCCGCTTGTTGCCTACGTATTTAAATCACAAACTAATCACCGAAATCTTCGGTACTTTTACCCAATTTATTAACAACCCTTGAAGGAGGCATGAAGCAAATGTTGAAGAAACGCACATTAGTATGGTTGCTGGTAGGTATTTTGGCTCTTGTTCTAGTGGCTTGTGGTGGCGGCGAAACTGCGACAGAAGCACCTGCAGAAGAAGCGCCAGCAGAAGAAGCACCCGCGGAAGAGGCTCCTGCGGAAGAAGCACCAGCAGAAGAAACCGCTGGATCAGTGGAAGAATTAACAATTTTATGGGCACAGTGGGATCCGGCAGATTACTTGCAGGAAATCGCTAATATGTACGAAGAAGAAACCGGCATTAAAGTCGAAGTCGTGCAGGAACCATGGGGCTCTTTCGGAACCTTGTTTAACACCGAAATGGCTGCACAAGGAACCTCCTACGATATGGTC
>CAYGMR010000293.1:0-4369 GCA_964350725.1 uncultured Ardenticatenaceae bacterium
ATACTTCAAATCGGTTTTTACACGCGGTAATTCACAAAAAGGAATTTGACTTAAAACAAGCGCGATTTTGTGAATTCCTCAAGGAAACCGCGATTTGATCATCAATTTAATCCAGAGGACTTATCGCAGTTTACCTAAGCTCAAAAATAAGAAGCATATTGTACTATTGAAGTGCAATATTGTCACACCTGTTTTTTTGACATTCCACTTCAGGAAATCTACAAGACGCAAGTTCTATTGACATTGCTGGCGGGTGAAGCGGTCTATAGACATCCTGCGGCACCAGGGCCTTAAGCAAGAACCCACACCTGTAAATTTTCATGTGTCCACTCACCCTAATGTGCTATTATTCATGGAGAATAAAAACAAATAATACTTGCTTGTAAACAAAATGAATTCGAACAAGCGAACTGTAATGCTAGAGAAAAAGTATGAAAAGAATAGGCGTTTTAACGAGTGGCGGTGACGCGCAGGGCATGAATGCCGCTGTGCGTGCCGTGGTACGATCCGCCCTAGACAAAGGCGCACAAGTTTTTGCGATCTTTGAAGGCTACAGCGGTATGGTAGAAGGAGGCGATCTTATTCGCCCCATCAGTTGGAGTGATGTTGGCAATATCCTACAAAAAGGCGGCACCATTATCGGGTCAGCTCGCTGCCAGGAATTTCGTGAACGCGACGGCCGTCGCCGGGCAGCCTTAAACCTCGTCCAAAAAGGTATCACGCGACTCGTGGTCATCGGGGGTGATGGCAGCTTGACAGGCGCACATATCCTACAAAAAGAGTGGAGCGGTCTCTTGGCTGAATTGGTAGAAAGCGGTGCTATTACCCAAGAAACGGCCGATAACCATCATGCACTCAAAATAGTCGGCATGGTCGGTTCCATCGACAACGATCTGCATGGCACAGATATGACCATTGGCGCAGATACCGCCCTACACCGCATCGTCTCTGCCATTGACGACATCAGTTCCACAGCCGCCAGTCATCAACGCAGTTTTGTCGTCGAGGTCATGGGACGGCGCTGTGGCTATCTGGCACTTATGAGCTGTTTGGCTACCGGTGCCGATTGGGTGCTCATCCCCGAGGCACCGCCCGATGTCGATGATTGGGAAAGCAAAATGTGCGAAGTGTTACAAAGGGGACGTGAGACAGGGCGGCGTGACAGCATTGTCGTCGTCGCCGAAGGTGCCCAAGATCGCAACGGCAAACCGATTTCCAGCAATTACGTCAAAGAAGTTTTGGAACAACGCCTGGGTGAAGATACCCGCGTAACTGTACTCGGCCACGTACAACGGGGCGGCTCCCCCAGTGCATTCGACCGCAATCTCAGCACTTTATTGGGTGAAGATGGTGTCGAAACCATTCTCTCTGATGAGGATCAAGAAGAACCCATTGTCATTGGCATTCAAGGCAATAAAATCACACGCACACCCCTCAGCCAATGTCTGGAACAAACGTGGGCGGTTGCTGATGCCATCAAAGCCCATGATTATGATAAAGCCTTAACCTTACGCGGCGGCAGCTTCAAAGAAACTTTCAATATCCTGCGAACATTGGTGCGTACCTTTCCACACGCACCTCAACAAGGGCAACGGCGGCTGCGTATGGCAATCATGAATGCGGGTGGGCCAGCCCCTGGCATGAATACGGCCGTGCGTGCGGCCGTGCGTTTGGGTGCCGATCGTGGTCATATCATGCTCGGGGTCAACAATGGCTTCCGTGGCCTGGCTGCCGGTGAAGTGCGCGAGCTTGATTGGATGAGCGTCGCCGGTTTCGCCGGACGCGGAGGTTCCGAACTCGGTACCAATCGGCATGTGCCTGAAGGGCGCGATTTTTATGACATTGCACGTACCTTAGAAAAACACCAAATCGAAGGCATCATGATTATTGGCGGTTGGACGGGTTATGCATCTGCCTTAGCACTTTACGAGCAGCGTAACAATTATCCGGCCTTCGATATTCCTATCGTGTTGCTGCCAGCAACCATCAACAACAATCTACCGGGCACGCAGCTGAGTGTTGGCGCCGATACGGCACTTAACTCCATCATTTGGGCCGTTGATAAAATCAAACAATCGGCCGTTGCTTCGCGGCGCGTTTTCATTGTGCAAGTCATGGGCCATTATTGCGGATATTTAGCACTTATGAGCGGGATGGCAACTGGTGCAGAACGGGTTTATTTGAATGAGGAAGGCGTCACCCTCAATGACATGGTTATAGATGTCGAAAAATTGACGGCAGGCTTCAGAAACGGTAAACGGCTGGGGTTGATGATTCGCAACGAATATGCGAATGAAATTTATTCAACCAGTTTCATGGCAGCCCTTTTTGAAGAAGAAGGCGGCAATTTGTTTGATGTGCGCACAGCGATTCTGGGGCATATGCAGCAAGGCGGCAATCCGACCCCCTTTGACCGCATCTTTGCCATTCGTTTGGCTTCCAAATGCATTCAATACCTTGAAGACCAAATTACCGAACCCGATTATATCAGCGCCTGTATTGGGCAAATCGGTGGCAAAATCGAATTTCAAGATTTACGGGATGTGCCACGCATGATGGATATGGAACATACGCGCCCCAAGAAACAATGGTGGATGCGACTGCGGCCAATTGAACAGTTGTTAGCACAGGCTGGCCCTAGTGGTCAACCGGAATAGACCTGTGCGGACGATTTGGAAAATCGTCTTACTATGATCATGAGGAGCAATGGATGATGGCGAATGTCAACAAATTAAAAGGTACTATCGCGATTTTGACCGGTGGTGGTGATGTGCCCGGCTTGAATCCTGCCATTCGTGCCGTGACAATTCGCGCGATTCGTGAAGGTTACCAGGTAATTGGTCTGCGCCGCGGCTGGGCCGGCATAATTGAAATTGTGCGTGACAAAAAATACAATAATTGTGATAACTTCCAGGTGCTCACCGAAGAAATCGTAAACAAAGCCGGGCGCACGGGCGGCACTTTTTTACACAGTTCACGCACACGTCCCAGCCATGTGGCCAAAGCCGATGTCCCCTTGCATTTGCAAGCTAGTTACAATGACGAAATGAATGATCTCACGCCTGAGGTAATCAAGAATTTGGATTGGCTGGGTGTCGATTATTTAATTCCGATTGGCGGCGATGACACACTCAGTTATGGGGTGCGGCTTTTCCAAGAAAATGTGAAAGTTGTGGGTATTCCCAAAACAATGGACAACGATGTGCCCGGTACCGATTATTGCATCGGCTTCAGCACTTGTGTCACACGCACCATTCATATGACCAATAATTTGCGCACGTCAGCGGGTTCACATGAACGTTTTTTGGTTTTGGAGGTATTCGGCCGTTACGCTGGCTTTACAGCAATGCTGCCCACGATGGCTGGGTCTGCCAATCGCTGTGTCATTCCTGAATACAAATTCGATATGGAACAGTTGACTGAACTGCTCGCGTATGATCGGTTTAAGAATCCCAGCCGCTATTCAGTGCTCTTAGTCTCGGAAGGGGCTATGTTTGAGGGCGGCGAGATGGTTTTCAAAGATGCCGAGAAAGATGCCTATGGCCATGCAAAATTAGGCGGCATTGGTGAGATGGTGGGTGCACAGTTGAAAAAACTTTCACCTCAATACAATAATGGCCGCCAAATCGATATAATCAATCAAAAATTAGGTTACTTGGTGCGTGGCGGCGATCCTGATGCCATCGATTCGATTGTACCGATGGCTTATGGTAATCTTGCGTTGGACTTGATTTTGAAGGGCGTGCATGGACGGTTGGTGGTGTTGAAAAACGGCCGTTATGATAATATGCCCATTGATGTTGTCACAAGCAGTAATAAAGTCGTCAATGTCAAAAAACATTACAATACAGAGCGCTTGCGTCCACATTACAAGAGCTTTGAAATGAAACCCTTGTTCATCATGACAAGTGAGTTGGAATAATAGATAAAACATAGTTCTCCCTGTCATACCTGCGCAGGCAGGAATCCAAACAGTTGGATATCCGCCTGCGCAGGTATGACAGCCGAGACAATTTGAATTGATAAAAAATTTCACAAAAGGAAGAAATAAATAATGAGAATTGGTATTTTAACAGGTGGTGGTGATGTTCCCGGGCTGAATCCTTGCATTAAAGCAGTTGTAAACCGGGCCATTGATGAAGGACACGAAGTCGTTGGTATTCGCCGTGGGTGGGGTGGTTTGTTGTGGTTTAACCCCGACGATCCCGATACCCGCGAAGAATTTATCATGCCTTTGGACAAACAAATTGTGCGTAAAGTTGATCGTACAGGTGGCACTTTCTTGCATACCAGCCGTACAAAACCGAGTAAAGTACGTCAATCAGAAGTTCCCGACTTCTTACGTGATCCAGAACATCCAGATGCAGAA